>JAGVMY010000148.1 GCA_020053565.1 Thermodesulfovibrionales bacterium | reverse complement strand
ATTATTGCAACAGACAACTATGGTCTGAGTGAAGTGATGGGTCCAGGAGTTGCTGGAGAGTGCCTTGAGCGAAATGGACTTCATATCAGTGAAGATCATTTCCTTGTCGAGGTAGTTAATCCGGAAACCCTCGAACCTCTTCAAACAGGGGAAACAGGCGAACTGGTGATTACGACACTTACCAAGGAAGCCTTTCCTGTTATACGATTCAGAACGAGGGATTTAACAAGTTTGATTATTGAACCATGTCCCTGCGGGAGGACATTTGTCAGGATGAGCAAGGTTATGGGTCGGACAGATGACATGATCAAAATAAAAGGGATTAATGTTTTCCCTTCGCAGGTTGAATCAGTGTTGTTTGAAATTGAAGGTATAGAGCCTCATTATCAGATAATTGTAGATAGAAAAGGTGCAGTAGACGAATTAACTGTCCTTGTCGAGGTGTCTGAGTCTATATTTTTTGATCGAGTTAAAAAACAGAAGGATTTTATTGATTTGATCAAGACAAGACTTGCCTCGGAGCTTGGTATATCTGTTGAGGTGAAACCAGTGGAGAAAAGGACCCTTGAGCGTTTTGAGGGAAAGGCAAAAAGGGTTATAGACAAGAGGAAGTTATGAAATACAGGCAAGGCATAGCATTTTCGCTCATTCTCGTCTCCCGACCCCGATACCTATCGGGATCGGGAGACTCCGAGGTGAATTCTGTCGAAGACAGAATTCAAAACCACTCAATGCTATACCCAGCCTATTTTTATCTGATTTATGAATTTTGATATTACAGACACGTAAGATAATGTATAACAAGAACAAAAAAGGTGTTGGATCAGACACATTTATTTTCTTTTTAGTTTAAAACTATGATAATATGGTATTATATACTAACTTTAAAGTTAGAAAAGCCTCAAAGCTTTAAGGTCTTTGGGACTTTTTATTTTATCAAGTGAGGTTAAATTATGGGTAAGAAACTGTATGTAGGAAGTATCTCTTTCAATGCAACAGAGGAATCTCTCCGAGATCTCTTCTCAAGTATTGGAGAGGTTGAATCGGCTAAGATAATAACCGATAGGGACACAGGGCGTTCTAAGGGTTTTGGCTTTATTGAAATGTCATCCGAAGAGGATGCTAAAAAAGCTATAGAACAATTAAACGGCAAAACATTTATGGAACGTGCTTTGATCGTTAATGAGGCAAGACCCCAGCAGCAAAGGGAAAGGGGAGGTTTCGGTGGCGGAGGCAGGGGCGGTTTTGGACAAGGAAGGGAATCAGGGTATGGAAGAGGGAGGAGATAAATTATTATAGGGATAAAAGTAGTCGGCAATGATATAGAAAAAGCCATTAAAAGAAAAACGAAAACGCGCAGAGGCACGCAAAAAAAGGGTGAAGGCTCAGAAATACAGAAGATCTTGATAAGATTCTAAAATCGATTTTAATACATAATCTTTTCCCGTTAACATCTGATACTCCTGCGGATATTGTTGCCTTAAGGGTCTGTTGCATGGGCTGTTCGGGGCGCTGACCTGCAAAGGATACCGAGTAAAAAAGGAGAAAAAAGCAATAGCTAATCGAAGACAAGTATTGCCCAGTAGGGTTGTCGATCGAACCCGTGTAAACAAACAGATCCGGCTGATTAAAGCCAAACAAATACGGGTTGTTGCCGATGAAGGGCAAATCGGCATCATGGATATTGAGTCGGCACTGAAGTTGGCTGGGGAACGAGATCTGGATCTTGTAGAAATCAACCCCGATGCCGATCCGCCGGTCTGTAAGATCATGGACTACCAGAAGTTCAAGTTCAATAAGGGCAAGAAACTTCAGAAGTCAAGAAAAAAACAGGCGACGCTAACCCTCAAAGAAATCAGAATGAGCCCGTTGATTGGCACCCATGATTACGAGTTCAAGAAGCTTAATGCGCGGAAGTTTATCGGGCATGGGGACAAGGTTAAAGTGACAATCCGTTTTAGAGGGCGAGAATTGAATCGCCAGGAACTGGGGGAGAAGGTTCTGAACAGGTTAGCGTTGGAACTGAAAGATATCGCAAAAGTGGAATTACAGCCGAAGACGGAAGGCCGCCAGATGGTGATGATTCTCATGGCCTTGTAAGTCACTTGATAGGTTTTTTGGATTCGCTCACTCTATGATAATAGATTAGCATTAGGTTCTTTCGTGTTATATCAAATATGCTTATTTTAAGGAGAACGCTTTGAACGAAAAGGATATTTTTGAAGAGATTATAGAAATAGGCAAAAGACGCGGAAAACTTACTTATGATGAGATAAATGATGCTGTTCCCCCGGAATATTTTTCCCAGGAAGAGTTAGAAGAACTTATGGACCTTCTGCACGATATGGGCATTGAAGTTGTAGATGAACAGGAGACTGACACTGCCGAAGAAGAAGTCTTAGCTTCAGAGGATGAAGAGGAACATGATGAAACTGAGGACATTGTTCAAACATATTTCCATTCGATGGGGAATATTACAATACTTACAAGGAATGAAGAAATAGAGCTTGCGAAAAATTTAGAAGAAGGAAAAGAGATTATTAAAGGGATAGCTACAGCACTGCCTTTATACAAGAAAATCGAAGCGAGGTTAGATGGTAAAGACGAAGAAGATTTGGACTATTCAGAGGAAGAAAAAACCAATGAAGCTTTGGAAATGAGTTTGAAAGTGCTTGACAATCTTATGCTAACAATAGAAATTGCAGAGAGAAAGATTGCAAGGTATGGGACTTTAAAAGATGTAAAAAAAATAATAAATCAAAAAAGGAAACAAGATATCAATTCCATACAACTGAATACCATTGCAAAAGAAGTTCAGGATGAGTATAAGCGAGTTACATCAGAGGTTGGGATCAAGATTGATGAATTGAAAGTAAAGTGGGAGAGAATAACCAGGGCAAGAACCCTTATTAGTGAAGCAAAGAATGAATTGGTAACGCGGAATCTGAGATTAGTAGTCAATCTTGCCAAGCATTATATCGGAAGAGGTCTTTCCTTTCTTGACCTCATTCAGGAAGGCAATATCGGTCTTATGAAATCTATAGATAAGTTCGACTATAAAATGGGATTCAAATTTAGCACCTATGCAACATGGTGGATAAGACAAGGAATAACGAGGGCATTAATTGATCAGACAAAGACTATCAGAGTTCCTGTACATATGATGGAATTTTATAACAAGGTTAGCAGAGTGTCCAGAGAATTAACACAACAGCTTGGAAGAGAACCGAGCAAAGAAGAAATTGCCAAAAGATTGGAAGTATCAACGAGAAAAGTCGAAGAGGTATTTAGGGCGATACAGGACCCGATAGCTCTTCAAACTCCAGTAGGAGATGAAGATTCAAAACTCGAGGATTTCATTAGTGATAAAGATAGTCCTTCCCCATACTCTGATACGGAAAGAAATAATGTCACCGAGCATATACTGAGGTTTCTTAATACGCTAACTCCCAGGGAAGAGAAAATTATAAGAATGAGATTTGGTATAGGATTTGATAAAGACCATACACTTGAAGAAGTGGGGAGACACTTTTCTATTACACGTGAAAGGGTAAGACAAATAGAGGCAAAAGCACTGAGAAAACTCAAAAATCCAAAGAGACTCAGAGCACTAAAGGTCTTAAATACCGCTTAATTATATATTTCATACCACTACTGATAAGTTACAACTTTTTCTTGAAAAAAAGTTTTTTATTAACTATTTTGAGTATAGAACTATTGAAATTGGGTCAAAAAAGCTATATCATTTGAGTAAATATAATCAGTGGTAGCAGCAAAGACAGTAACGATTGCGTCTAATAATCTTCACTTCTTGCAAAATATCGTAGGTTCTCAAGTACACATAGTACTCCTCAATTTGAAAAGTTTCAGCCCTGCATTAAGTTCTTCCTCCTACATTCAAATGTGGTATATAAGTAATAGGGTAAAGGCAGGAGAGCTTAGTACTTCCTGGGCTAAGTGAGCCCTTGCTACAGTCTGTTCCCTGCCTCCTTAAACCATGATAAGTTGATTGGGTGACTGAACCCTCGTTACGCGGGAGGATTGGTTTGGAGGCATACCCTGTCTGATCCTGAACAAAGAGAGGAGGTATTGTATGGGTACGATTTATGTAGGAATCGATATTGCAAAGGACAGGTCCTCTGCCCATGGTATCGAAGAAGGTGGCAGAAGTTGTTTTGACCTAACCTTTGACATGGATGGTTCGGGGTTTGCTGAACTTCTAAAGACAATTGCATCAAATGGCGGCACTTCGGGAAACATCATAGCTGCAATGGAATCTACAGCATGTTATCACATTAATCTGTATTCGTTTCTTTCAGCAAAAGGGATCAAGGCCTTCATTATAAACCCGCTTCTTATTGCAAACTATGCCAAGCTCTCGTTGAGAAAAACAAAGACAGACAAGAAGGACGCAAGAACCATAGCCCAGTTTATTCTTGCGCACAAGGACTCAGTAACACAACTTGCCATTTCTCAGGATCTGCAGGATATTCGGGACATGGCCAGAGAGCGAGAATCTCTGTGCCATCAAATATCGGCAGTGAAGGTGGAGATACAGCGGGTTTTACAGACGACATTTCCCGAGTTAGCGGCCATGACCAATCCTCTTACTAAAGTGATGCTGCATTTCATTCAGCGGTTTCCTTCTGCCCGTCTTGTGAGCACGGCAAAGCCAAGTGCTATTGAAAAAACACTAAAGGAGAAGCCGTGCAGCTGCCGGCTAAGGTTCACCCCGAAGGAACTTATAGAAGTGGCTCGCACATCGATTGCAACGGTAAGTCCTGCAAAGGAGCTAATCCTTTCAGGGAAGATTGAGACGCTTCTACATCTTCAAAAAAGACGTGATGAACTCACCAAGGCGCTTACAAAGTACTGCGAATCGACGATTGTGGATGATCTGCGGATCGTAACTTCCATTGACGGCATCAACAATGAGACGGCAACGACAATGCTGGCAGAGATCGGGCAGATCGGCAATTACCCTTCGCACAAGAACTTGATTGCATTTGCGGGTATTGACCCGACGGTGTATCAGTCAGGTAAATATGAGGGCGCAAGCAGGATATCCAAGAGAGGAAATCGTCATCTCAGGAGAGTTATATGGCTCATGACGATCAGCGTTATTCATCATAATCCTGTATTCAGAAATTATTTCTTGAAAAGGCGAAACGATGGACAACCGTTTAAGAAGGCAGTGTTTGCAACGGCTCATAAGCTCATAAGGGTTATCTTTGCAATGTTATCAAAGAGAGCTTATTTTAAGGAGGAGTGCGTATAGTTGACTGAAGTTCACGCTTCACAAAAAAGTAATAATGGTGTAGATTAGAACTGGAAATCTATAGGTGGGATATCCGAAACAGGTTCGGATATCATCCCAAATTCGGACAAAAAGCGAAATAGAGGTTCGTTTGTGAACGAGATACACGGTCATCGCTACGCTCGACCGTGTATCGGGGCGGGTCGGCGGGTCGCCTAAAGGCGACCTTTAAGAAGTCGTAGCCGTATAAATTAAAAAGGTCATTAATGTATAAAATGGCATTCATTAAGCATAGCGACGCCGCCTATCTCAGGGTCAACGGCTACGCCCAAAACCCGACTTCGTCGGGTTTTCGCCGACCCGTCCCGTTATCTGCTCATTGCGGGCATGGAAAAAGAAAAGGAGGTGATATATGATGAAGAAAGTTATTTTAAGTTTGTTCTTCGTTCTGTTTCTTTCCGCAGTTGCTGTTTATGCTGACCAAGTTAAAGTTAACATTGTCTGCCCGATCAATGGAGCGAGTTACCCAATTACTGATCCGGTCCCGGTAGGACTTAAGTCTGCATACTTCACGGCAAGCTTTAGCGTTACGTGTGGCGGTGGTTCTCATAGCGTTAAATGGGGATTCGATGGAGGACCTGCTGTAGGAAGCGTAACGTTCTATGACCAGACAAGTGTGCAGTTCGTCCATAAGTTGCCTGCGGGCTCTCATGTTTTTTGGGTGAAGTCTGACTGTGGCGAGAATAAAGTGAAGTTTACTATCGGCAAGTGAGAATAGGGATAAAAAAGGAGAGAGAAGAGGGTCGCATCTTGTGTGAATTGAGAATTAAGAAAGGGAAAATGCCCGCAACGGCAGATAACACAGAGTTTACGGCTTCACTTCGTTTCGCCTAACTTGGCTTTGCCAAGTTCGTAAACCTTGATACCGTTACATGCTCACTTCAACCGGAAATCAGCAATTCCCTGAATTTGATAGAACTGAACAGTAGTAGGGTAACAAACAGTCTATGAGCGATTCGAGAATTGCGGAGTTGATGAAGAAGTCAACAAGTTACTTGACAGTGTCTGATGGGTCAAATCCTGTTTTTACCTATAAATAATTCAGTCTAATCATATCAGAATGACAATGGTTACTCCGTTCCCTCCTTCCTCTGGCATTCCGCTTCTGAAATGCTTTACCAGCGGATGGCCATTCAAATGCTCTCGCACAGCTCTGGATAACAACCCTTTACCAATTCCGTGAATAATGATGATTTCAGTAAGGCCGGCTAATGAGGCATGATTCAGAAAAGGTTCAAGTCTTGAGAGTGCCTCATCAACCCTCAACCCTACAAGGTTTATTTTCGATGAAACAGTTTCATCTCCTTGAGCAATTTGAGTAGGAGTAACTTTCACTTCTACAGATTTGCCCCTCTTAAAACTTACATCCGAGAGAGGCACTTCAATCTCTCTATTCCCGGCCATGACCTTTAAACGATTACGTTTCTGTATAACTTCCATGACTGATGTATCAAAACCAAGTGATTTTACAAATACGATGTCGCCCTCTTTTATTGTATCTATTGAAGGAGCGGCTGTATCGTTGTCGTATTCCATGAGCTTTTCGGAAACATACTGCTGCATGCGGCCAACCTGTTTTATGTTCTCATGGATTTTTTCTTTGCCTTTTTTCCTTAACTCATCGAGCAGAGCGTACATCTGCCTTTTTGTATCTGAAAGAATTTCAGAAGCATCTTTATATGCCTTTGCGAGTATCTCTTTTTGGCGGGTTTCTGTCTCAGACAGTGTCTTGTCGAGAAGTTTGTTTTTTCTCTCTACTTCTGACCGTTGCCCCTGGAGTTCATGAAGCGAATGTTCATATTGTTTTCTTTTTTCATTCAGATCGGCTATAAGGTTATCGAATTCTACTTTTAAGCTTCCGAGCATTCCTTTTGCAGAAGCGATGATATTATCTGGCAAACCATACCTCATTGCTATTTCAAGGGCATAAGACTGGCCAGGTTCTCCAACCTTTAAACTGTATAGCGGAGTAAGTGTATTTTGATCAAATTCCATGGATGCATTCATCATCCCCTCTGTTTGGTGTACAAATCCTTTTATCGCAGTCAGATGTGTGGTCGCAAATATGAGCGCATTGCTCTTTCTTAACTCTTTAAGCACAGCACATGCAAGTGCAGCCCCTTCGTCAGGGTCAGTACCAGTGCCAAGCTCATCAATCAGGATAAGTGTTTTTGAATCAGCTTTTTGCAAGATTTCCGAGATGTGTGATACATGTGCAGAGAATGTGGAAAGGTTGGTTTCTATTGATTGTTCATCTCCTATATCAATGAGAAGATTATGAATAAGAGGAAGACTTGACAGAGAGTCAGCAGGGACAGGCATTCCTGATAACGCCATAATCAGAAGGAGTCCAATTGTTTTCATTGCAATCGTTTTTCCTCCTGCATTTGCACCTGTAATAACCATCACCGTATTATCACCACCCAATTGGATATCCAGTGGGACCACCTGTTGTGTATGACCCATTTTCTGGAATGAAAGGAACAGGAGTGGGTGTATTGCTCTCACAAGAAAAATATCATTTGAATCATTAATTTGTGGTGTCTCCATCTTGAGCATGTCAGCGAATTGTGTAATACAATTCAGCATATCGAGATAAATAATAGTGTGAAACTCAGCATCAATCTGATCAATCACACCTCTCATTTTTGAAGATATATTTTTAAGGATTCGTATCTCCTCAGCTTTTTGCTCGGCAATAAGATTTTCCAGTTCATTCGCAAGATGAATGATGGAAAGAGGTTCGATAAATGCGGTCTCACCTGACCTTGAGACATCATGGACTACACCCGGCACCTGCCCTTTTGAATCCATCCTGACAGGAATGACCCATCTGCCGGATCTTTTTGTAACAAAATCGTCTTGCAGGAAGATTGACAGTCTATTGTCTCTTACTATCTCTTCGAGTTTCTTTATGATTCTGACTTCGAGTCTCCTTATCTGACTTCTCAGTTCAGAGAGTATCGGCGATGCTGTGTCAAGGATATTCCCTTCGCTATCAATTGATTTATTGAGTATGCTTAAAATATCAGGATGTCCTGTGAGGTGATTGGTGAGTTCTCTTAGAAAAGGAAGATCAAATCTTTCTTTAATCTGCAGTGATATGGTTGACGCAATGTGTAACAAAGGCGCAAAGCCTGAAAGTTCAGAGGCCTCAAGAAAAGCTCCCTCAGGCTTTATCTTCACGATAAGGTCAGATATATCTAAAAATGGGGATAGCTTGAGGGGGTTGCCTTCATGAGCAATCTTTCTTATCTCATGAATCTGGTTGAGCCTTCTCTCAATATTCTCCCTATCATTGAGGGGACGAATATCTCCTACAGATTTTTTTGATGCATCACTGTTGGCAAAGTTGGAAATTATCCT
>JAGVMY010000008.1 GCA_020053565.1 Thermodesulfovibrionales bacterium | reverse complement strand
TGGAAATTGTTCATGGAGCAGAAAAGAGAAACTATCTTATAGAGGTTGACAGGAGAGAGGCGATCAAGAGGGCGGTGGATATGGCAGATGATGGGGATGTCATACTTATCGCAGGCAAGGGACATGAAGATTATCAAGAGATGAAAGGGGTGAGGTATCAATTTAATGACAAGGAGGTTCTTGAAGAGGCGATAAAAAGCAAATTAAACCAATCAGGTCATCGCGAGTCCGCCCGATTACATCAGGGCTCCTCGCAATGACGGTTCGAGAGGTTTATATAACTACGTTAAAGATTATGGGAACTGTAAAAGTAGACGATATCATTGCAGCAACAGGCGGGAAGGTTATCTGTAGTAGTTCAGATGCCTTTACAGGTGTATCTATAGATTCAAGGACGATAAAGGAAGGAGAGCTCTTTATTGCAATCAAAGGAAGAAGATTTGACGGACACGATTTTCTTCACGAGGCATTAAAGAGAGGAAGTGGCGCTATTGTAAGTTTTCCTCCAGCCGAACCTATAAGGGGTAAAACAATAATCCAAGTAAAAGATACATTAAAAGCCCTTCAGGATATTGCGCATCATAGACGTTTAATGAGAGATATCCCTGTTATTGGTATCACAGGTTCTAATGGCAAGACCACAACAAAGGAACTGATTGCAACAATTTTGAGTACACGATATAGAGTGCTGAAGAATACCGGTAATCTCAATAATCATATCGGACTTCCACTGAGCCTGACAAGGATAAGTGATGCAGATGAGATCATTGTGCTTGAGATGGGTGCGAGCGCTCCTGGTGAAATAAAAGAATTATGCGAAATAGCAATGCCACATTACGGCGTGCTCACGAATATAAGCCATGCCCATCTTGAGGGATTTAAAGATATAGAGACAGTAAGAAAAACAAAACTTGAACTTCTTGAACGTGTTGTTGTTGCTGTGGTGAATGCTGACGATTCTTTTTTGATGGAGGGTATTTTTGCATCCAGATTTAAAGGTGAGGTGATCAGATACGGGATTAAAAATTATGCTGAAATCCATGTGACTGATATAGAGCTCCATGAAAAAGGTTCGACCTTTCTTTTACACACTGATGAAGGGAGATCTATAGAGGTTCATCCGAAACTATCAGGGATGTTTAATATTTACAATATACTTGCAGCTGCCTCAATTGGACACCTGTTTCACATTGACCTGGAATATATAAAGAATGCAATTGATTCTTTTGAAGCTGTACCGATGAGGCTTGAGATCAAAGAACTGGATGGCATTATGGTTATCAGTGATGTGTATAATGCAAACCCTGCCTCAATGGAGGAGGCTATAAAAGAGATAATCAGACTTAAGAAAGGCAGAGCAATCGCTGTTCTCGGTGATATGCTGGAACTCGGGTCTTATGGAGAGGAAGCTCATAGAAGACTCGGCAGGTGGATGTCAGAACTTCCCTTAGATATCTTTATTGCAGTTGGACCACTGATGTCTTTAGCAGCATCTGAGTTCTCTGGGAGTGTGTATGCATTGCAGAATGCTCTCGAGGCAAGAGAGCTTTTGAAGAGTATCTGTAAGGCAGGAGACACAGTTCTGATAAAGGGTTCGAGGGGAATAGGTATGGAAAAGGTCATGGAGGCATAGTATGCTCTATACCCTTTTATATAGCCTGCATGACTGGTTTTCCCCCTTTAATGTCTTCAGGTATATCACATTCAGAACTGCCCTTGCTGTGCTTACCGCAATGTTTTTTGCTCTGATATTAGGGCCATGGATTATCAATAGACTAAAGAAATTAAGCATGACTCAGCAGATAAGAGATGATGGTCCCAAAACCCATATGAACAAGGCAGGAACTCCTACGATGGGCGGTATTCTTATTATTATCTGCATACTCCTTACTATTGTTATGTGGGGAGACCTCAAAAATATGTATGTCTGGATTATGATTGTGTCACTTGTGGGTTTTGGAGGCATCGGTCTTCTCGATGATTATTTAAAGATTGTGAGAAAGAGTCCTAATGGTCTCAGAGCCTACCAGAAATTTGGTGGTCAGATAGTGCTTGCGTTTTTGATTGGTATCTTCCTGTTCATGAACCCCAAGGACCCCTATGCAGATATGTTAATTGTTCCATTTTTTAAGAAATGGTTTTTTGATTTTGGATGGTTCTATATACCATTTTCAATCATTGTGATTGTAGGCACGTCGAATGCGGTAAACCTCACCGATGGTATAGACGGGCTTGCAATAGGGCTTGTTGCTATTGCAGTCCTTGCCACAGGAGTACTCGTGTATATCTCAGGACATAAAGGGTTAGCCCAGTACCTCCAGGTCCCTTATCTGCCTGGCACCGGAGAACTCACTGTTTTTTGTGGTGCAATGTTTGGGGCTTCACTTGGCTTCCTCTGGTATAATTCATATCCCGCAGATGTTTTTATGGGTGATGTGGGTTCTATCGGACTTGGAGGATCCATCGGAACCCTTGCCATAATCACAAAGCATGAAATAGTCCTTGCAATAGTAGGAGGAATTTTTGTTATGGAAACCCTC
>JAGVMY010000055.1 GCA_020053565.1 Thermodesulfovibrionales bacterium | reverse complement strand
CAAAACACTGAAGGAAGCAAGGGATGCATTTGAGAAAGCTTTTATCATAAAGAAACTCGAAGAAAACAATTGGAATATTTCAAAGACAGCAGAACACCTCCAAACAGAAAGAAGCAACCTTCACAAAAAAATTAAGGCATTCGAAATAAAAGTGCCTTGATGATCTATTCCCCAATACTGTGGAGCTTCATAAAGTTTGTCTTTCCGCGGGTTGAAAGTGGAGAACTTGAGGTAATCACAATCCTGTTACCCTGTTTTACAATGTGTTCTTCAAAAAGGGACTTTTCTACTTCTCTTATCATCTCATCAGTAGTGGTAAGCTGCCTCATCATTCTGGGAATGACCCCCCAGTAGAGGCACATCCTGTTTCTCACTTTTTCTTCAGGTGTATACGCAATGATCGGAACTCCGGGCCTGAACTTTGAGAGAAGCCTTGCGGTAAAACCTGATTGTGTAAACGCAACGAGCACCTTTGCACCTATATCGCTTGCAGCTCTGCATGATGCATCTGCAGTAGCCTCTGCAAAGGTGGTTCCATGAATATAAGATACTGTTGTATTTTTTGACGATTCAGTGTACCTGATAATTCTGTCCATCATCTTCAGGGCATCAACAGGGTATTTCCCGGTTGCTGTTTCTGCAGAAAGCATCAGTGCATCAGTCCCGTCAAGCACTGCATTTGCAACATCTGTTGTCTCTGCCCTTGTTGGCCTCAGATGCTCGGTCATAGACTCGAGCATCTGCGTTGCAGTGATCACAATCTTCCCCTTTTTATTTGCCTCATCAATTAACTTTTTCTGTATCAGGGGAACCTCTTCAGGTGGAACCTCAACACCGAGATCACCTCTCGCTACCATGATTCCGTCAACCTCTGACAGAATTTCTTCAATATTATATAACGCCTCTGGTTTTTCTATCTTTGCGATGAGCGGAATCTGATGTCTTTTCTCATTAAGCCATCTTTTTATTTTTTTTAGATCATTGACATCCCTGACAAAGGATATAGCCACATAATCAACATCCATATGTATTCCAAATAAAAGATCTTTTTCATCCTTTTCTGTAAATGAGGAAATAGATAACTTTATACCGGGGAAGTTCACACCTTTCCTGTCTCTTAATATTCCGCCTTCAATGACTCTTGCTTTAAGAGCATTTTTTTCACGACCAAGAATGTGGAGCTGAATGAGCCCATCATCGAGGAGAATCCTGTCACCACTCTTTATATCTTTGAGAAGCGCAGGGTATGAGATAAATATCCTCTCTTGATTTCCAACGCCATTTCCAGGCACAAGCAGAAGTGTTCTGCCTTTCTTGAGTTCTACTGCACCGGACTCGATAAGCCCAACCCTGATCTTTATACCCTGAAGGTCCTGAAGAATCGCAACTGGACTGGAAAGTCTCCGTGACATATCCCGTATAAGTTCGATAATCTTTTTATGAGTATCGTGGTCACCGTGAGAAAAATTTAATCGTGCCACATCCATCCCGTTTTTTATAAGTGAAGAGATAATCTTTTTGTCCATAGATGACGGCCCAATTGTACAGACTATCTTCGCTCTTCTTTTACTCAACATACTCAAATTTTACTTCTTTATCGTCCTTTTTTAATAGTATATGCCTCTGCCATCCTTCACCTCTTTCAGGATGATCAGACCTGTAGTGTGCACCCACGCTCCCCTTTCTCAGGAGGGCTGCCTCTATGATGAGTATCGCTACGGTGAGCATATTTTTCAGTTCGAGTCCGCGTCTTGTCGAGAAGGTCTTATTAAGGATATATGACCATTCAGCAAGTTTTTCCTGTGCATCCTTAAGAGACTCTTCACATCTGATGATGCCAACCTTTTCCCACATTATTTTTTTCAATGCATGCCTTATCTCCTCATGGTCATGAAGCGAAGGGTGAATGGATATCGCCTTACTCTCCAATGCAAATGGTTCAGTATGAATCGGAGAGTTTACGGCTGCTTTGCCTGCCCTTGCACCGAACACGAGACCTTCGAGTAGACTATTAGATGCAAGCCTGTTTGCACCATGCACTCCTGTGCATGCAACCTCACCTGCTGCATACAAACCCTTTATATTTGTCGAACCATTAAGATCTGTTTTTACACCACCCATCAGATAGTGAGCTGCGGGTGAGACGGGTATTAAATCTTTTATTATGTTCACATCATATTGAAGACATGTGGTATAAATTCTTGGAAATCTCTTCTTCACAAAATTGCCATCCATATGGGTAAGGTCTAAGTAAACGTGGTTACTCCTGGTCTTTACCATCTCTGATATAATTGCCCTTGAAACCACATCTCTTGGCGCAAGCTCTGCGTCAGGATGATAGTTTTTTATAAAGGGTTCTTTGAATACATTCCTCAAAATTGCTCCCTCACCTCTCATTGCCTCGCTTAACAAAAACTGCGGAGAAGAAGAGGCAAAGAGCACTGTCGGATGAAACTGTACAAACTCCATATCCTCAAGAATCGCACCTGCCCTGTATCCAATAGCCATTCCGTCTCCGGTTACCACCGCAGGGTTTGTTGTCCTCGAAAATACCCGTCCTGCCCCACCTGTGGCGAGCACTGTAGCCCTTGAAAAAATAGCAATTATATCTGTGTTCTTTAACACATATGCTCCGTTACATCTGCCGTCATCAACAATCAGATCAATTGCTGCACAGAATTGAAACCTCTGGACTTTTTTAAGAGATTTCACTTTATTTATCAGAACCCTTTCCAATTCCCTGCCTGTAGAATCACCCTGTGCATGTAATATCCTCCGTCTTGAATGAGCTGCCTCTAAGGTAAAGGATAGCTTTGTGCCTTCTTTGTCAAACTCCGCTCCCCACTCGATAAGCTCGAGGATTCTCGGTGGCCCTTCCTCAACAAGAACCTTTACTGCCTCTTCTCTACAGAGACCATCCCCTGCCTTGATTGTGTCTTCAAAATGGATGCCAACCTCGTCTTCATCACTCAGAGCAACTGCAACACCTCCCTGAGCATACTCTGTACTGCTCTCTGTCGGAATATCCTTCGTCACCACAATTACCTTGCCAAAAGGTGCAAGCTCTATCGCAGCCCTGAGACCTGCAACACCACTCCCTATGATGAGAAAGTCTGTTTTTACTTTTTCCATACTATGTATGAAGGATAAAGGATAGGGGTTAGGAAATCAAGCACTCGTTTTTTATCGCTTTTGGAAAGAGGTTTGACAGGGTATCATGACTGTTGACCAGATACATTCAATGGTATAAAATTAGTCATGAAGTTACAGCCTTTGAAATTGCAAGAAGGATTGTGAGTCAGGTGATAAAGGGAAAAGATGAATGAATCTGACTGATTATGCAGGAAACATCATCCGGCTGACTGATGAGAGACTTAGCCATATAAGGGAGCATCCCGAGATAGTCATACATACAGAAAAAATGAATGAGACTCTTGCAAGTCCGGATATTGTTATTCAGTCAAAAAGTGATGTGGAAGCAAGGCTTTATTACAAGCACTATTCAGGGCTTTCCGTTGGGGATAAATATCTGTGCATTGTTGTAAAATACAAAGAAAAAGATGCCTTTGTGATAACAGCTTATTTCACAGATAGCATCAAAAAAGGAGATGTAATATGGAAAAAGTAAAAGTCTGGTACGATCCTGAGGGTGATTACCTTGAGGTTATATTTGAAAAAAGGGAAGGGTATTTTAAAGAGACAGAATCTGACCAGATAATGGAAAAGGTTGATATGGAAGGCAATGTTATCGGATTCTCGATACTCAAAGTAAGTTCTCTCAAAGACCATCCCATCGAGGTATCTCTGGCTGGAACAAGATAGTGGTTGAATGAAGAAAACCAAGCTCACCAAAAAACACTCCTGCCTTTAAGCCTACGCTGCCTAAACTCCTTACTAATTATATAATATTTATGGACTTATAAAATTAGGCCGTTTTTATTTCCTAATCAATTATATAAATAGTCTAATTATTTACTTGACATTTATATATTATTCATGCTATTTTAGAAACATAATTTTACTATTTGGAGGTTTATGGAACAGGAAAGCAGACATGAGCGGTTTAAAAGAGTTGCTTCAAAGAGAACAAACGAGATTCTTGAGAAAATCAGGATACTTGGAAATTGTTCAAATAAGAGCTCTTATGAATATACAGAGGATGAGGTTAATAAGATTTTCTCAGAAATCGATAAGCAATTAAAATTAACAAAAGCGAAGTTTCTGGGAGGGAGAAGAGAGAGGTTTAAGTTGTGAAAAGGAGAAATTATGTGGCAATTTAAAAAGCTGGAACCCGGAGAACCTGAACGGGACCCGCACGAGCCTGAATTTTTCCGTCTCAAAAATCCGGCAGAAGCACTTGTTAGAGAAGTCATACAGAATTCACTTGATGCTAAAAAAAGCGGGAATCGCCCTGTTTCCATAAGATTTTACATAGGTTATGTTGAAAAAAGAAATGCGAGAAATTATTTTAGCAATGAACTAGAACATCATCTCGTTGCCTGTAATTTTCTGCCGAAAGATTACGGTAGATCGAATCGCATCAAGTTCATTACTATTGAAGATTTTGGTACTACAGGTCTTGATGGGGCTACCGGCGAAGACGGCAGCAGACCTGAAAAAGGAAACAACTTTTTCGATTTCTGGTGGCGGGAAGGAATGTCAGGGAAAAGGGGGCGCGAAGCAGGTCGGTGGGGACTAGGAAAAACCACATTTCATATGGCTTCAAAACTAAGATTATTCTTCGGAATGACATTAAGGCAGGACGACTCACGCGAATTATTGATGGGAAAGGCTCTGCTTAAAACACATAGCATAAATGAAACACGCTACCAATATTATGGGTATTACAAGCCAAGGGAAGATTCTAAACCTTTTGAAGATAGTAGCATCATCCAGATTTTCAAAGAGAAATTTTCGATCGACAGAGAAGATAAATCCGGTCTTTCTCTTGTTATTCCTATGCCAGATGACGAGGTAACAGATCTTGCGATAATGCGGTCAGTTATCATTCATTATTTTTATGCGATTATGAAGGGTATTCTTGAAGTTGATATAGTAACATCTTCTGGGATAGAGGAACATTTAGGTTCTAACAGTTTAGTAAAAATTGCAAATACCCTTGAATGGGAAGGTACATCTTGGGAAGATGTTGGTGTTTCGGAATTATTACAATTCATAAGCGATTCAATGCATATTACTGAAACGAATAAGCTTGTGATAACAGAGGGGATGCATGATATTACGGAAAATTCTTTCGGTAACAGACTTGAAACTCTGAGAAGCACGTTCAGCGCAGGAAATACATTATTGTTCAAAGTGCCTGTTATGATAAAAAAGGTTATCAATGGAAGCCGATCTTCCACTTTTTTTAAAGTATACCTCAGAAGATATCCACAATTAAAACAGGCAGAGGAATTTTATATTCGTTCTGGCATAACAATTCCTGAAATCAGCGAAATGAAGAGTCGACCAGTTCGTGGAATATTAATAGCAGAGGATACGCCGGTCACCGAATTTCTTGGAGATTGCGAGAATCCGGCTCATACCAAATGGGAAGAGGGTACCGAAGGATTTAAAGAAAAATATGAGGATGCCACAAAAAATCTTCGGTTTATTAAAAGAAGCATGAGCAAAATTGTTTCAATCCTTGATCAACCTCCTCAGGAACGACAGAAAGATCTTTTAAAGGAAATATTTTTTATTCCTGCTGAAAGAGTAGAGGAGGAAGAGGAAGATGACACCAAGAAAACAAAAAAACCAATAATTGTTATTAAAGACCGAAAACCTCCTATGTTTGCGGTTGAAAAAATTGAAGGAGGATTTGTGGTAGCTTTAAATTCTGAAAGGGCTGATATTGTATTTCCAATACGTTCAAGAATAACGATGGCTTACGATGTCAGAAAAGGCAACCCATTTAAACGGTATGAGCCTCACGACTTTGATCTCTCGTCCGGCTCCATAATCATTGATTCAACAGGATGTACAATAATGAACAGACAAAGAAATATACTCATGATTGAGTTGAAGGATAACAATTTCAATCTGAAAGTGACAGGATTTGATGTGCATAGAGACCTCATTGTCAGTGTAAAGGAGGAAAAGATTGAAACGCAGGATTAATTATACTGGCAGAAGGAAAATCCCCAGGGAGAAAATATCCATAATATGGAATAAAGATAATAATTCTGTGCGGTCATTCAGTGCAAATATAAACCTTGATGGTTTTAATTTCTCTCCTGACACAAAGGTTTATATAAATGCATATCACAAGACAGAGGTAAAGCGCTATGATTTCGGAACAGCAGCGAATATTGTCCCTCCCCGTGATACAGGACTTGCCGGGTTTGCTTACCCTGAGAACCTAAAGTTTCGGATTCTTATAGTGGATGAATCCGGTCAGCATGGCCTCATTCTCGCGCATGCAGACAGGATTAGACCGTTATCAGATATGGATACAAAATCCATTCTCCCTGTAGATTTTATTGATCTTGGGCAGCAAATATGGCGGGTTGACTTTGAAGGTGATGGTGGTTCACCTTGCCTCGCTATTAACAGAAATATTCCGAACATCGAAACAATCGTAAAATCCGATCCGCAATTTATTATGTATGTTTATCCGGCCGTAATCAGAGAAGTTCTAACGCATATGATTTTTGTAGATGGTGTTGAATCACCCTCCGATCCATCTATAGAATGGCATGGGGACTGGCTTGATTTCTCAAGAAGAGTACTTCCCGGTGAAGGTCCTCCGGAGAATCTGAATTGGCGGGAGGATGATTTTGAGAGCGATGCTACAAGGGAATGGATTAATAAAGTAGTTGAAGAATTTTCTGCCTCAAGAAATGAATGGCGGAAGTTTATAAAGCGGATGAGCGGGGAGATAGAAAGATGATCTATCTGAGATTTTTTTATGAAGAGGGTCTTGAAAGATTTAGAATGCATATCCAAACTGTCAAAGAATATCCACAGACACCTCTGCCGGATTTGAATATCGAGCCTTACTCTCTCAAATTTCAACCCCGCATGAAAATTGACGAAACAAAACTTTTTACGACGAGGATAGAGATGGCGGAATACTTAAAAAGCAGCTTTGAAGAAGCTGGTATCGGGCGAAATGCTGTAATAGGAAGAAGTGATCTATGGTCATGGCTTGCTTACCTCTGGTTTGACCAGTTGTGCCCTATTGAAAACGAGACCAGAAATGTGCTTCAAGCCGCAAGGTATATCTGTAGTTCTGATTATAGGACATATTACCGTCATTATATCGCTGTTTCGTATGATATTTACTATCTTTATGGACCTCAAAATTCCAAACTCTTTCTTTATAATCCATTACATCTTCATAATGATTTCATAGAACAGTTTGCTTCCAGACAGGATATCATCTCAAATAAGAATCTAATTGAAGCAACGCACCGACTTTACTGGGATGAAAACTCAAGCCGTCCCAAACGAGGTGCCCAGTCCAGAAACAAACCAGGTAATCACAGAAGACTATTAAAAGTAATTGACCAGTTGGAACTGACTTATGATATCTTTACTATGACAGCTGACGAAATAATAAAACTTCTTCCTTACGAATTTGATGACTGGATAAGATAAATTCTATGCAAGAAAAAAATTACTACGTTATTGACCTTTTCGCAGGCTGTGGAGGGCTGAGCGAAGGATTTGTGCAGGCTGGATTTGATGTTATTGCTCAGATAGAAATGGATAAATGGGCATGCGAGACATTGGGCACACGTCATTTATATCACGAACTCAAGAGGACTGGTAAAGATTACTTTTATCATAAATATCTTAAAGGAGAAATTTCAAAAGAACATCTATTTGATAAATTTCCTGAAATCTACCAGAAGATTTCTTCGGGTATAATTCAGGCAAAATTCGGGGAAACAAAATTTGACGAGATAATCAAAAAAATTCAATCGAGTATGAAATCCCATGGAGCTTCAAGATTTAATATTGTCACAGGCGGCCCTCCTTGCCAGCCATATTCGCTGGTTGGCAGATCACGTGACCCTGAAAGAATGAAGTATGATGAAAGGCATTTTCTATACGGGTATTATCTTAAAATTCTGGCGTATCTACAACCAGATTTCTTTGTTTTTGAAAATGTCCCTGGTTTGATTACTGCTGAAGCAAAAGGTCAGGAGGTATTTTCAAAGATGCTGGATGATTTTAGAATCCTAAACCCATCTTATGAAATTGCACCGAGTTTCGACGAATATTCTAAGAATCCTAGAGAATATTTTCTTGATAGTAGTAAGTACGGTGTCCCACAAAAAAGAAAGCGCGTAATTTTTATAGGATATAGAAAGTCTTTACTATCAAATAATAGCGATATTAAAGATGTCTTCAAAAAAATTCTTAAGGCAAAAGAACCTCGATATGCGGGACGCATGGTAGCTGATGCAATAGGCGATCTGCCACCATTAAAACCCGGAGAAGGAAATGATCGCTGGTTCGGGGAATATAGTAGAAAACCAATAACTCCCTATCAACAAAAGATGAGACAGAATTCGCAAGGTACCATTAACTTTAAGGCAAGAACACATATGGGGAGTGACCTTGATAGGTACAAATTTTTTATAGAGCATCATAAAAATGGTAATGGAGCAGCAACTTTAAATGACCTCAGAAATGAAAGACCTGACCTTATTCCGAATCATCGTAATCTTGATGAATTCGTAGATAGATTCAAAGTTCAGTGGTGGTATCAACCATCATCTACAATTATGTCTCATATATGTAAAGATGGACATTACTATATTCACCCGGATATATCACAATGTCGCTCCTTTACTGTCAGAGAAGCTGCAAGATGCCAGTCCTTTCCAGACAATTATCTTTTTGAGGGTCCTCGTACAGAGCAGTTTAAGCAGGTGGGTAATGCAGTCCCGCCTCTGCTTGCGAAAGCAGTTGCAACCTGCATTATGAAAGAGCTGGAAAAAATTTACAATTCATGAACAGACTTCCTACAGTTCAGGAAATAAAAAATTTTCGTAAAGTTCTTAATAGATGGGTTAATAAAAATAAAAGAGACTATCCATGGAGGAAAACTGATGATCCTTTTAAAGTTCTCATTGCAGAAATGATGTTACAGAGAACAAAAGCTGATCAGGTTCAACCGGTTTATCTCAAATTTTTTTCAAACTTTAAAACCCCTGCTAAGGTTGCCCGCGCAAACATCAGAAGATTGAATCATATACTTTATCCTCTTGGTTTGCGATGGAGAATAAAGAGATTTAAAGAAGTTTCTCAAGTAATTGTAAAAAAATATGGGGGCAAAGTCCCTGAGAGCCGTGATGAAATTTCTAAACTCCCGGGCGTTGGAGATTATATTGCTGGCATTGTCCTATTAATTGCGTTTAATAAAAAAGAATGGATTGTCGATAGTAATGTTGTAAGGGTTTTCAAAAGATACTTTGGCATATCAACATCAAAGGAAGGAAGAAGAGATAAACATGTCATAGATATTGCAAGAACCTATGCAGATTGTAAGTATCCAAGAAAGGCAAGCCTTGCTTTACTTGATTTTGCCGCACTTATCTGCACACCAAGAAGACCAGAACATGAGCGATGTCCCTTAGCCAAAAGTTGTCATTATTTTATCTACGACATAAAGAAAGGAGAATAATTATGGATTCATTTTCTTTAAAATTACGATATTCCTCAGAGAAAATCATAGACTGGGGGACTTTTGTTCCAAAGATTACGTTCGTCCTTTATCTCTGTGATGCCATTAAAGAATATATTGACACAGAAATAACAGCTAATCAAGCATCAAGAACCTATCCGGATACTTTTTTAACGAAGATTGGCAAAAAGAAGATACCAGATACTTACATTATAGTAATGGCACTTAAAGAGGCAAAATCAGATAACTGGCGTTATATGAGAGGCGATTGGGTAAAAGGGTGGAAACTTACACAGCAAGGTATTCAATTTGCGAAAGATGTTGAGAGAAGAACAAAAAAGAAAAACAAAATACAAAAAAAAGAGGATGGGTACATTTTCAAATAATTTGAACCAAGCCCTGACGCCGAGTATTTCCTACGAGTCGTAGACTGGATACGGTATTTACAGGTAATTTTTAGATGTCAAATAAGGTCAAATTTGAAGGCAAGAACTGTTCAAGGTCGTAAGCCTGGAATGATATGGGTTGATGACGATGTTGAACGTGAAAGTGCTGATTGGTAAATGTTCCCACCTTCCCTATTGCAAAAACTTCTCTAAATCTATTATTATAGTAAATATTTATTTTTCAGGAGGTTCGAATTGAAAGAAGGAATTCATCCGGCATATAAAGAAGCAACAATTGTGTGTGCCTGCGGTGAGACTTTTGTCACAAGGTCTACGAAGCCGAAGATACAGGTGGATCTCTGTTCAAAGTGCCACCCATTCTTCACAGGGAAGCAGAAGATCGTTGATGCTGAAGGAAGGGTAGAGAAGTTTAAGAAAAAATATAAAAAGTTGGAATCTTCTCGTACCGAGAAGTAGATACACTCAGGAGTGTAAAGTCGTTAGTCCGTAGTCTTAAGACTAACGACTTTTTTTTGAAAGACTTAGAATGAAAGCCATAGGTGGACAGGCAGTTATAGAAGGTGTCATGATGAAGGGCCGAAAAGGCTGGACAGTAGCAGTCAGAGGGCCAAAAGGGGATATCCATGTAAAAAGGGCAGAACTGAAGGAACTTCCAAAATTTCTTAAGCTCCCCATTATGAGAGGTGTGATAGCGCTCTTTCATGCTTTATCTATTGGCATCAAGGCTATAGAGTTTTCTGCAAACAAGGCATACGAAGAAGAAGACAAAAAACCTATGAGTTTCATCACCATGAGCTTAACTATTGGACTCGCTATACTTCTTGGTATAGTCATATTTATACTCCTCCCTTTATATGCAACAAAGCTTCTGGGGCTCATCATCACATCTGTCGCTACAAACTCATTCTTATTTAATCTTGTTGATGGCATTATCAGGATACTTCTTTTCCTTGCATATATAATTTCAATCGGTATGTGGAAAGAAATGAGACGGATATTTGAGTATCATGGTGCTGAACATAAAGTAATTCACGCCTACGAGGATGGAAGAGAACTCACAATAAACAATATAAAGGCCTACAGTCCTCTTCACCCACGCTGCGGCACAAGCTTTCTCATAATTGTTATGGTAGTGAGTATATTCACTTTTTCATTCATCCCCCAGGAGTGGTCATTCATGTCTAAATTTCTCTCAAGGCTTATCCTTGTGCCTGTGATAGCCGGGCTTTCCTTTGAATTTTTGAAACTCTCCTCAAAAATGAAAGATAATCTCATAATGCATATATTGATACAGCCAGGATTACTGCTCCAGAGGCTTACCACAAGAGAACCTGATGATTCTCAAATCGATGTGGCTATCAGAGCACTCGAAGAGGTCCTTAAAATAGAGGAAACAGATGTTTGAGAAACTCAAGGTAATAGAAAACAAATATGAAGAACTAAACAGGCTGCTGATGGACCCTGTGGTGTTATCAAACCCAGGTGAACTCCAGAAATACTCAAGAGAGCAGTCAGAACTCCAGCCACTTGTCAATAAAATCAAGAATTACATGAAGCTGCTTTCGGATATAGAAGGTGTTGAGGAACTTCTGAAAGGAGAAGACGGTGATTTGCGTGAGCTCGCACAGGCAGAACTTGAAGAACTAAAGGGGAAAAAGCCGAAGATTGAAGAGGAGATTAAGATGATGCTCCTTCCAAAAGACCCGCGTGACGAGAAAAACGTAATACTTGAAATAAGGGCAGGGACTGGAGGAGAAGAGGCTGCTCTGTTTGCCGCTCAGCTCTTTAAGATGTATTTGAAGTATGCTGAGCAGAAAAGATGGAAAGTAGAAATGATTGATATGAATTCTACAGGACTTGGCGGCATCAAGGAAGTGATTGCCTCTATCCAGGGAAAAGGTGCATACAGCAGACTCAAATATGAAAGCGGTGTGCACAGAGTTCAGCGTGTGCCTCTCACAGAGGCTTCCGGAAGGATCCATACTTCCGCAGCAACCGTTGCAGTGCTTCCTGAGGCAGAAGAGGTCGATATCAAGGTTGATGAAAAAGACCTGAGAATAGATACATTCTGTTCTTCCGGGCCTGGTGGTCAGGGAGTGAATACAACCTATTCAGCAGTGAGGATCGTGCACGCTCCAACCGGGCTTATTGTGCAGTGTCAGGACGAACGCTCACAGATTAAAAATAAAGAAAAGGCTATGAAGGTTTTGCGTTCAAGACTCTATGAGATCGAGACGGAAAGACAGGAGAAAGAGAGGGCACTAAAAAGGAAATCACAGGTAGGAACAGGCGACAGGAGTGAAAAAATAAGGACATACAATTTTCCTCAGAATCGTGTTACCGACCATAGAATAGGTCTTTCTCTTCACAAACTCGAACAGGTTCTTGAAGGCGATATTGATGAGATAATAGACAGCCTGATTACCCACTTTCAGTCAGAACGACTGAAGGAACTGTAAAGAGTTTCTCAGTTTCCCCGTCATCTATTACCCGTAGCTCATAAGCAGAGATTATTCACCTTTTTATAGACACGCTTCATAGTAGCAGGAGTATACCGTATCTTTTTGCTCCATTATCTGCAGTTTTTTATAGTAATATAGTATCCACATCTTTCTTATCTGGACAAGATAATGGGACATAGTATCACGTTAAGAATTTATTATGAAGACACTGATGCCGGAGGCGTCGTTTACTATGCTAACTATCTCCGTTATTTTGAGCGGGCACGGACAGAGTTTCTTCTCGAAAGGGGCATCGACATAGTAGAGTATCAAAACCAAGGGTACTTCTTTGTTGTAGTTCATGTCGATATATCGTATAAACGCCCTGCACAGCTTGGAGATATCATCGAAGTTACAACAGAAGTCGCAGAGATTAAGAACGCTACCATTATCATAAAAAACCAGGCTTTTAAAAATAACACCTTGCTAGTTGATGCACGAATAACCGTCGCTTGTATTGATAAAGATGGAAAGCCAAGAGACTCCCTGAGAGTTTTAAAAAGCTTTCCACAACATATTAAATCAATTGCAGGCTTTTCCACGTCTCCCTTTCCAGAAAACTCCCCTTGACATTACCTTCCAACTCTTTGAACATTCTATATGGAACTGCAAAGGTAAACACATCTTCACCAAGCTGCTTTCTGATATTCTTTCTGGCAGATAAATCAGTCAGACCGATAACTGCTCTCGGATTTTCTAATTCAGCTTCTCTGTAAGCAAATATTCCCATTTGCTGGCATCCAGCTGCCATCGGCACGATCACATTATCCAAACTCTCCCGTGAATAATTTGCAAGAATAATCAAAGCAGAAAGTTGATGAGGATTTACAATGAAAACAATCACCACAGGTTTCTCTTTCTTATCTACCTTACTGAGAGACTTGAAGATAACATATTTCTGAGAAATATCTTTCATGGGGAGTTGGTAAACAAACTTCTTCACTAAATCAGGAGACTTGATATATCTTTCCCCCTTGAGAAAGTTTTCGATAAATTCTTTTCTGGCAAATTTCTCGATCTGCTCAGCGATCTTTTTTCCTGACCCAGACCGTTCATTGCCGGTCGACAGAAAGCAGGAAAAACCCTCTAAACCTCCTGGAAACTCCAGATACAGATTTCCAAATCCCAGTCCAACACCTCCGCCAACACATCCATAAGTCTTTCTGTCAAATACAACTGTCTTCCCTTTTGCTGCCCGTGCAAGCAGCCACATCACACAGCCCCATCTGCCTTCTACAAACTGGTCAGCATTTTCAGGCTTCTTATTGCTCCACAGAATTGCCACAGGTTCATATTTGAGTTCTAATGCTTTCGCAATCTTACTCTTCATGTTCTTTGCCCTCCTGATTTTTCTCAATGTTATTTTGCAATAGATACTTCCAAATATGTCAAGTAGTAACAGACAAATTTGGCATGAATTTGTCTGTTACTATACCCTGCGTGTAATATCGCAGATACCTTTGATTTAAGAGTTGAGGGATTGAGGGGATGTAAGCTTGCGGGAGTTATTATTTTTTGGAATCTAATTTCTCATCTGGGAACAGTGCCTTAACAAATTTTTTGACTTCTTTAAAATCCTTTTTAATATCTACGCAGGTAAGTTCTAACACTCCCAGAGGTGGATATCTATCTGCAAGATAGTAACCGGAGATCCGCTCACAAATCTCTTGAAATGAATTCAGTTTAGAATCATGTTTGATTGCTTCATCAAGTAATGCATCTAACCGATGTATCTTTTTGAGTTTCCAACCATGCCGAATTAAGAATGCCTTCAGATATTTTTCAATACACTGTTGGAGAAAAAATCCTGCTGCATTTACATCTTTTTCTTTGAGGTTTCTTAAGGTGCGATCCCAGTCAATACGGGCAATCTTTATCCATTCTTCTATTTTCCAGAATTCTTTATCTTTGGTCATAGCACCACTCCTTCTTCCATAATAGTTTGGATAAAAGCATCTTCTTTAGTTAACTTATCTTTAAATTCTTTGGGGGTAAGAACTATAGGTGAAATTGGAAAACCGTTACGCAGGTCTCTTATAAGTCTTGATACGGTAGCCATTCTTTCAAACATTCGTTCATTAGTTGGGGCTATTACAAGAATATCAACATCGCTGTCCTCTGTTGCGTCTCCTCTTGCATAAGATCCGAATAAAATGACCTTCTTTGCAAGATACTTTTCTTTTAACCTTTTACTTATCTTTCTTAGTCTTCCATAAATTTCTTTGTTCATCTCACTGCCCTTCCCCCAAGTATAATATCATAGTACCCTGTCTCATAAATAGTTTTAGTTTGCCATCATTCCGACTCCCGATTTGTCGGGACGAGGAATCTCATCTTGAGACTTCGTCGTAAGCTCGGTCGAACGATTGCTTTGAGACTTTGTCCTTCGCTCTAAGAGTCGTAGACAATGACAGTGTAAAAAACTGTTCGGTCAACCATAGATGTTATTATGCACGTATTCAGGGATTGAGGAGAGGTGAGCTTGCGAGAGTTAAGGAATCGAT
>JAGVMY010000174.1 GCA_020053565.1 Thermodesulfovibrionales bacterium | reverse complement strand
GATATCCCATCATTGTACGGTCTCTCCTTAGTAAAAATGTCGTTTCCCTATTATGACATATCTAAAAAGAGCTTAGATGGGATTTGGGCAACAGCCCGTGGACATCCGACCTCATCTTTGGTGATACTTGCTTTCTCTTTTGCCTGTTCAAATATTGCCTGCACTGTTCTTGTTGAAATGTATCGCCCTTCTTTAAAGCCTTCAAACAACCATGTTTTCGGCTTATATTCTCTCCAGTATTGCCTCAAGGTCTCCAGTGCAGTTTCTTAACACGTGTTGTGATCCATGACCCTGAGATTGATGCGGCGGCTATAATTACCCAGGCGTTCGAGCAGATTGTAGACCCTAAATTAATACCTATAATTCTGGACATAGACGTATTCAGACAAAAAGAAGTGATTAGCGAAGAAGAGGCATGGCAAACGCTTGAGAAATTGCGTCATTTCAAAAACAGGATTTTCTTTGCGAGCATAACAGAAAAAACAAAGGAGTTATTCCAATGAGCAACTTGGCTATTCAAAGCATAGGTTCTGATTGTTCACCATTCTGGATCAGACCGAGTAGTGAAGGGTTTGGAGATTCTTCAAGGAAAATAGTAAAGGGGATCAAGCGAGAGATAGCGCAGATGTGGGGATCTGAATCGATTACATTCGGACGACCTCTGGATGACGCCCTTATTTCGCTGCTTGAGGTTTGCAGAGAATGTTCTCAGTCTGATTGGGATGGTTATGGTGCCGCAGCGATTTCTGAGGATGCTTATGAAGAAGCTAAAAAGATAATAAATTTATTGCCTTCTTCGATAAGGATGCCTGAGATTACGGCTGAGCCGACCGGTGAGATAGGTTTCGAATGGCACAAGGGCAAAGGACAGGTTTTTGTCATCAGCGTCGGTGGCAAGCATAGAATTACTTATGCCGGAATATTCTCTGGAAATAAAGTACATGGATCAGAATATTTTGAAGATACATTGCCTTTGGCGATAATTCAGCATCTCAGGCGACTATATTCGTAAGGAAATGGTCTTGGATAACATTGAGGTGCAGGAAACATTAGCGCGATACATTTACTCAAGAAACCATTATCGTTCCTCAGATCACACGGTCAAACATTCTGCCTTTATTCCCCCAAAGGACAAACGATTGTCTATCTTTCGTATTTCAAGTCTTTCGGAAAGTGAGATCTGGTCTATCGGTGGAACCTTGAGGTCTCAATCTTTGTTAGGGCGTGCTGATATCAAGGCATTGTCTATTTGGGAAACGGGGTTATCTATAGACCCTGATGACACCCCGCCGCGCCACGCCAACATTATCGGTTGGCCCAACGAAGATTCAGCAATAATGCTGAAAGCTATTGAGCTCGCAGAAAAAGCTCAGCTTCATCTAAAGTGAATAACACACGAGACGTTTCGACAAAAAATATTACAAAGCAATGATTATCGACTTTATCAGAGAATTCGGCTCAGCCAATCGTCAGGATATCGACAGGCTTCTCATGAGCAAGCTTCCGGATATCTTGGATGAAAAGCAGAAGTTGAAAAAAATCAACAATCTTCTTAATGAGATGTCAAGAAAAGATAAAACCATAAGAAATTCCGGCACCAAAAGAACCCCTGTCTGGGTTTTAACTTAATGCAGCAAGTTAGCGCGAAAAAGTAATAAATTTAGTAATAAAGAAATGAAAAAAGACAATAATAACAATATGTTGCAAGGCACCAGAAAGTTATAAATGAGTAAAAGTAGCATATTGTTTTAGACGCAGATGAACTCAACTATGCTTGATAAGAATAGCGGCAGCTATCCGGAAGCGCTAAGTCGATACCTTGGGCACCATGCGCCCAAGACCTTAGCTGCTATAGGGAACCCAGATATCCTTCAAAACCAATCCCTTGCCGTATTCTGTTCCAATAAATGCCCCGGCAATATCATTCTGAAGACATATGACCTTCTGCGTCAGCTCCGGGGAAGCGGAATTGCCGTAGTCAGTGGATTTCATTCAGCAATAGAGCGCGAGTGCCTGAATATCCTTCTCAAGGGGCGACAGTCCGTCATCATATGCCCTGCCCGCAGCATTGAGGGAATGCGGATTAAACCAGAATACAGAAAGCCTCTCGAAGATGGACGATTACTTATACTTTCCCCCTTTTCAGGAAAAGAAAAACGTATCTCCTCGGACAGGGCTGTCAAAAGGAATTATTTCGTTGCAGCGCTTGCAACAGCTATTTTCATTCCTTATGCCGCACCAGGAAGCAAGACCGAAAAGTTCTGCCAAGAGATCTTAAAATGGGGGAAACGGGTTTATACCACGGATGATGAGAAGAATACGAGTTTGATAGAGACAGGAATAAAAACTATTTCACCGGAAAATTTCGATAAATGGTATGAGTGACATGGATATCACGGCAATTCAGAAAAGGCTTTATGATTTTGCTGAAGCAAGAAACTGGTAACAGTTTCACAGTCCTAAAAATCTGACAATGGCACTTACCGCTGAAGTTGCTGAACTCCTTGAGATATTCCAGTGGCTGACAGAGGAACAATCAAGGCATATCACTGAATCTGAGAAAGATATGGCTCTGATAAAGCAGGAGATCGCAGATGTGTTTATCTATCTTGCAAGATTAGCTGATACATTGGGAGTTGATATCGAAAGAGAAGTGCTGGCAAAGATTGAATTGAATGAGAAGAAATATCCTGTAGAATTGTCTAAAAACAGTGCCACAAAGTATAACAGACGGTAGACTCTCACAAAAGTGACTTAAGAAGTATGCGTTTTAAAATTCCCTCCGGATTCCCCAAATTTAAGTAATAGAACACTGAACCAAACCGATGCTCGTTAAAACGCTCTTCCCCTGTAAGGCGTTAAGCATCGGAAGAACGAAGACATGTGCTTACAATAATTTCCGGAAGAAATACAGAGAATTATCAGGTTATTCAGAAGTGAGGAGTACTGTGAAAAATCAGTGAGGGCAGAGAGTTGACCCAAATACCACTTTCTATGTGAAAGTAACAATACAATTCTTACTTTCGGCAAACTTATAGGTTCCACTGCCTATAAAATCAGACACAAAATCATGGGTTTTTAGACGAAAATCGGCAAAATTATGTTTCTCCATGCGGCAAGAATATGGTCCCAGTCATAAACTTATAGACAACCATATCGTTTACAAATTCACCTTTTAGAAAAATTAATTAACAAGTGTGAAAACTTGACTTTTCCCTACCTGCCAAATACCATCAAACAAAAAGAGAACATCTAACCACAATGTTTCTGAATGAAGAATTTTACAGGAAAACCCTTTCAGCCTGCTTAAGACTGTTCGATGTTGTCGGGCGCTGGGGTGGAGATGAGTTCGTTGCAATAATAATCAATGTTCGAAAAAAGCAGCTTCATGACACAGCCCAGAGATTCCTTTCATTAATAAGAAGCTCAAGCGTTCCTATAGAACGTGAAACGTTACAGGTTACTGTCTCCTTAGGCACTACCCTCGCAAAGTTAGGCGACACAGTGGAATCAATCATAAGAAGAGCTGACAGCCTCATGTATCAGAGCAAAGCCTCTGGAGGGGATTGTATATCAACAGGGTCGGGTAGACGAAGTAATTCATCCGCACCACTCCCTTGCATTCCGGAACATTGTAAGCCAGGGTGACGTTTCAAGGTTCTTTTTCCATTCCTTCGGCATATAAGCCCACTGCCATTTAAGAAATGTTCTTTCAGGATGAGGCATCATTGCAAGGTGTCTCCCATCAGGAGAGCAGAGGGCTGTTATGCCTGAAGGAGAGCCGTTCGGATTAAAAGGATATGTCCCGGTAATGTCTCCATTGTCATCAACAAACCGTATCGGTGCAAGATACTGTCTTATAACCTCTTGCTGTATTCCATTGTTAGGAAAATAAACTCTCCCCTCACCATGTGCAACCCATACACCAAGTGTAGAACCCTCCATTCCTCTGAGCATAATGGCAGGACTCGGTACAATATGCACTGTTGAAAACCTTGATTCAAATCTGCCTGACTTATTCTGGATAAATCTCGGTTGAATAGTATCAGGAATTCCTTTCCATGGTACCCAGCCGAGGAGTGCCATGAGCTGACAACCATTACAGACACCAAGACTAAAGGTATCAGGTCTTTCATAGAATCTCTGGAATTGTTCAAAGAGTTTTTTATGAAACCTGATTACTCCAGCCCAACCTTTAGCCGAATCGAGGACATCTGCATAACTGAACCCGCCCACAAAAGCAATACCCCTAAAATCGTCAAGGTTTGTCCTCCCTCCATGAAGGTCTGTCATTGCAATATCCCATACCTCAAATCCAGCCTGATAAAAGGCTGACGTCATCTCACGGTCTCCATTACTTCCCTCTTCACGGATGATAGCAACTTTCGGTTTGACATCTATTTCGAAAAGTCTTTGAGGTGTCTTTTGCGGAGTAAATGTTAGAACATATTCAGGTCCTTTTCTGTCAAAATTGACCTTTCTTTCCTCATCAACACAATAAGGATTTGCCTGAAGCCTGTCAAGTTGATAACTGGTTTCTTCCCAGATAGCTCTGAGTATCCTCATGTCTTCTTTCAAAACAGAATGACCATTTATATTTATGTCTATCTTTTTTTCTAAAGTAGTATTTCCGATTATCTGATAAGGTATTCCGTTATCTTTCAAAATACCTGTTATTACGTCTTCATTTTTAGAAAGATATTCGATTACCACACCAAGTTCTTCTGAAAAAAGAAGAGAAATTACAGAAGTTAAGAAATTAAGAAGTTGAGAACTGCTTGAGTTCAAAACTTCATCCCTTCTTATCTTCTCATCTTCTATATTTATGTCGATCCCACAATTACCCCCAAAGGCCATCTCGAGGAGTGTCGTTATTAATCCTCCGTCACTCCTGTCATGACCTGAGAGAATCAGGTCTTCGGTGATAAGCCTCTGCACAGCATTAAAGGTACGTTTGAGGAGCTGAGGGTCATCCAGATCAGGAGATTCATTTCCGATCTGGCCATAGACATGGGCTAAGGCAGTTCCTCCAATTCTGTATTTCCCAAGACCGAGATCAATATAAAGCAGTTTGCTTTTACCAGGCATTTTTATATCAGGTGTGACAATCTTTGTAGTATCCGGGCATGTGGCATAGGCAGAAATGACAAGGGTTCCAGGAGTCTTGACTATCTCAGTCTTGCCAGATGAATCAACAACCATGGCTGCCATGGAGAGGCTATCTTTCCCTCCATCAATTGCGATACTAAGTTCAGTCATTACATCTCTCAATGCAATCGCAGCATCATAAAGCCTTGCACCTTCACCGGGAAGTTTTGCCACCCACATCCAGTTACCTGAGCATTTAATATCTTCAAGTGCACTCATTTTTGCCCAGACAATATTTGTGAGCGCCTCGCCAACACTCATTCGAGCCATTGCCTGAGGACTTATCAACCCTTTTATTGGTTGCTCACCAATAGCTATAGCCGCCCCGGTAATTCCAAAATGGCTCTGGCTTATGACCGCTACATCAGATAAAGTAAGCTGAAGGGGACCAACACATTGCTGTTGT
>JAGVMY010000109.1 GCA_020053565.1 Thermodesulfovibrionales bacterium | reverse complement strand
CGCTGAATCTCCTTACTCTTAAATACTACCAGTTTTGTTTCCACTAACTACCTCCTTTGCTCCCTGCAATATTTTTACCCTTCTTGGTGAGAACAACCGCTGAACTAGGGACTTTTTCTTAAAAGTACCATTTAGAACATCAAGATTTCCTCTCTCTACAAAAAGGACGGAAATTCGATCTTTTATTGGAATAGGTTTAAGTAGAGGAAGAACTGGATTCATAGTTAAGCCTCCCTCGCCAGTGATAGGAGACCGCAACCAAAACCTTTGGCATGACCAATCCCATGATTGAATGTTTCATAGAAACGATTCGGATCTATCACCTTCAAAATCCCTTCAAATCTGACCATCTTGATATTTATCCGGTCTTTTTCTCTTATGCCTGTGAAGTATCCTTCGTCAATGACAAGAACCGAAGAAAAGGATGCTCCAATCTGTTCCTCTTTTTTCTTTAGCCAGTCAACAAGGGCATCATCCCTTATGAGGCCAAGCCTCTTGCCGTTTCTTCTTATCACCGGATTAACACGGAGACGAAATCGATAAAGATTCCCACATCTAAACTGAGGAAAGAATTCCTTTGTTCCTATCTTCACTATTCCTTTTGTTCTCTCACTTGTTGTGTTCCATGCAGGCTTCAAAGTGCTTTGGACAAGAATTTTTATGTTGTTTTCATGTATTTCCGGCTCCACCCGAAACAGAACACGATAAGGCTGGTTATAAGCCGAGAAGCCTGACATAACCAATTGATGCAGACGATAAATATCCGACAATGACCGCATAGCCTGCTTATTCATGCGGTCAAGGATGAGTTGTGAAAGGTACATAATCATCCTCCTTTACCTGAAAGGTATTAGCCGGTACAAACTCTGTTTGAACAAATCGTTCCCGGAATTCCCGGCGCCCCAGGGCAAAAGAAACAGGGGTATCTATCCTCGATTCATGGGTAACCGTGTGTGATTCCAGAATCATTCGGATATTCTCTTGTTTCTTTGGATTAAAAAGCAACGGATACCTCAGAAGTGCCGTGCGAAGGTCTGTTTCTTCTTGCAAACCGTCAGGAAGATATGGCGGCAAAGAGGGGATATACGATTTTCGTCCCAGAAAGAGTGGCCATACCGGTTTTGCCAAAGCGAGATGGAGACGAACAAGGAGGTTTCTATCCCCTTCAAATCCAACAAGGAAAGCGGCATCCGAGAGATAATGACGATTGGAAATCTGGTCTTGTAGAGTATCACCACTTACTACAGCCACATTCTGTGCGGTCTGAAAATCATTTCGGAGAATCCCTTCCCGGTCAATTCGCACCCCCATCTTTAGTTTAGTCAAATCATCTACTGGTTTAGACCTATCCCTGCCAACGGCTGCGCAGAGTAGACCGATAACTCCACTCTTACTTGGCTCCCGTCCTGTGTCCCGCTCCTGAAATCGGCTCTGTGTTCCCCATGATTGCATTAGTCCTACCAAAGGGATGAGAAGCACCGTGTTCATTTCGTCACCTCTTCTGATGCCAACAGCTTGTTAGAAACTTCCTCAAGCATCTGTGTCATGGACTTACTCTTCGGATCATACAAGTTGAAACAACTGTTGCAAATAATATCGTCTTTGCCGTAGATTCTCGACAAATGGTTGAAATAGTCATCTAATGCAGCAATTGACTGCTCCTCGACAGACTCTTCTCGTTTTGCGTAAATAGGCTTCTGGAAGGCATTTACCAACGACCAGGGGAAACCGTCTTTGCGGATGATGACACGGGCATAGTCTGGTGGATTCTGCGCTGCCATGCTGTTCTGCTTCCCGGTAGGAATTGCTTTTACGGAAGATTCCAGAAAGCCAAGCACCGTAGCTTTTAGAAGATCGTCGTTAAGTCCAAGATTTTTCCTTAGTTTATTCAGGTCAATAAGAGAATAACGGTAAAAGCAGGAGCTATTGAACTCGACAATGCCGATCATGTCTGAACCGGATTCTTCGTCCGGTAGCAAGTCGTCAACCGCAGTGAAATAGTCCATCTCCATCTCTACTTTGTTGGTAGAGATTGCATGCGCGACCTGGCAGGCGGCATCTACATTCATGTTCTTGACACTTTTGTCCGCTACCATTCTTCCAAAGAGAGCAATATCAGCCGCGTATGCCCCGGTCCTAAGACGCTCTTCACTTACCACAGATTGCAGTTCCTTCTGAATTGCCTTCTGCTGTGGTGTCAATTCTTGCTTTTTCTTCTTTTTCTTGTCATTTGTCTCATTCTCCTCCTCGGCCTCATCTTCAACTGCGACTTCAGAAGCGAGAATAGCGTCCCAATGTTTCACAGAGATTTCAGCAATATCCTGAAGCTCGTTTTCGCCTAGGTAAAGAATAATCTTTGTTTTATCGGCTGGTTTGTCATCACGCTTGTCATCACGCTTGACGCCAAAGAGGGTAATGGCTTGTTCTGCCACCTTTTGTGATTCTTCTTTACTCTTACCATGTGATTCTGTCAAAAGGTCGGCTATTTTCCCGATAACGCGTTTCGTCCGAACGCCAATATCTCCACCAGCATTCTGAATGGTTTTCTTAAAGGTCTCGTGTCTTCTTACTGACCTTTTGATACACTGACTTGAAATCCGTGCCCTCCGATACCCGCCAAATTTGCAGTCCTTCGGCATATTGGCATCATCCCTGTTCAAATTAGCCGGTGCAAAATTCTGAATAATGTGTAATTCAACAATCATTTTTTCCTCCTTTTATTTTGTATTTTCACTCACTTCATCTCCCTTTTTACTACCCCAGAAATCCTTTGCCCATGCGAGTTGGACAAACCTATCGGGATGACTCCAGTAATTCAAGTCGCTGAGAAGCCTGTGGTAGTCCACGGGAACTTCCCGGCTCTTTGCCAGTGAGATAGCATGCCGCAGATAGCCGCCAATATCCTCGGTGTCAGCGGAAAGAAGAGTCGTAAACCTCTTCTCGATGCTGTCGCTTCTATTGCTCTCCTCCCAGATTCTTCTGAAAACCTTACCAATAGAAACGCCCCTTGGCGATTTCTCAGGATGGAGAGCAAAAAGAGAAGCTATCAAAAAGTATCGCTCCTGCTCTTGTGGAAAATCAGGAAGATATGGAACAACATAGGGATACATCTGTGGTGTTCCCATCCTTTTCCCAAGCCCCCGACGCAGCTTAGCCAGTGCCGCCCTATCTTTTTTCTCTCGCAAACCTTCCAGACGCAAGATGAGCGGATGTTCTTTCTGCTCTTTCATTTTTTTCACCTCCTTTTATTTGTATAGTGTTGCAAACCTCATATTTAGATAATCTGAAGCTGCTGACCATGCCCGATACGAGCGGGCAGAGTCCCTGTATCTACCTTTAACACATAAATCCAATGACTCATGAGCAGTCTGTTTTACCGCTTTCTCCCATTTTTCAATAGCATTTTGCGGATCATCCATATCAAGAAGGAATTGGTGAAAATGTCCCTCCATACGGTCCCAATACATACGAATAACTCCTGTTCCTTTTGCTTTTTCATTGACATCCCTGGATTTGGATTTTTCAGGCAGATATTCCCGCATGAATATCCTCACCGCTTCCTCTATCACCCCAAATGTCTGTTCTGAAAGCAACATCCCTTTTTCCAGATACGCCACCACATTTCGATCAGAAAGCAGGGAAATAGGAATATTCAGTTTTTCCCTACACCAGGCAAGGGGATTAGCCCTATCATTAGCCAGGGCAAAGGCGGTGCAGATGTAGCGTGCAGGCAGATCAACATAGTCTCTCATAGACTGCACTTGACGAAACGCCTTTGGCCGTTCATCGACATTTACATCAAAAGAAAACAGGGCAACACTATCCCGCCAGACAAGCCTGTCTACATCTAATTGAGGATGATACCAGTTTCCCTTTTTGCTCTTCTTACTCATACAGCCGGGATTTACTATGCCAGAAAACCGTTCTCCCTGTGCAATATGGATATGTTCTACATAAACATTGTTGGCATCTTTTTGCGGCATCAGCAAGATATGACGACTCTTACAGGTAAGGTAGTCAAGATAACCTTTGGGTGTTATGGGTTTTTCTTTGTTGGTGATAGCTTGCCCCCTATCTTTACGCTCCCACACAGGACAATCTTCAAGACTATTCGGGATCGGTTCGTTGTCATTATATATAAGGAGATTCAGCATCAGAGTTTCGAAGAGAGACCTGCCAACAAGGAGAATGAATATGCTATTTACCATTTCGCTGCTCTCAAATCTGAACTGATAATTGAATAGATTAGTGGTTTTCTTGTTAAGACCACCCAGTGAGAACATCTGAGCTGTAATGAGGATGTGAGCGGCCTCTGCAGGAGAAACCATGACAGGTAAATCGTCAGTGGTGTGATCAAAGAGAGTTTTGTTATTGCCACTGGCTACTCCGAGCATAATTGAACTAATAGATTGAGGAACAGAATTCCCTGATTCGTCAACTATGAGTAGTCCCGGTGTCTGGTAAAATGGTGCCTCGGATGAGAAAAGATCAAAGTAAGGGTAACATTTCTTCAGATATTCTGGGATTCGGCAATCAAACTTTCCTGCCTGGTATAGTTCTTTCCATTCGCGGCTGTTGCGGGGACCATCAACCGCTCTATGGATTACAGCCAAGAGAAGACGCAAAAGTGCGGCTTCAGTCAAAGGATTCTGGTGCTGGATAGAACGCAATTCATGTGCCTGCATGAGCAAGTCGCAAATACCAAACAGGTGATAATTACCCTTAAGGTCAACACAGGGTATCCATAGCTCATCTATAAGATTAAAAGAAAAATTTGCCATTATTTCACCTCCGTTTTAATTATTCTCAGTCCAAAGTCTTTATCATATGAAATCTTACTTCTTTCTATTTCGGTCACTCCATCCTTTAACATCAGTGGCTGGCAATGTCTAAGAAGGGCGACTTTTTTCCATTCATCAATTGGTGATTGGGTTCGGAAATGCTCAACAAGATATCTATTATCCGTAGTAAGGCTTCTGGCATATAGCCTTCTGACATCTTCTTTTCCTTGCACCGCCAAATCTTCCCCTTCATTCAGAATGATAAGGGTGACATTTGGGCGAGCCAGTCGCGAACTGATCATCTTCTCATCGTCATTGTCGTTGGCAAGCCACTCAAGGTAGGAAGGGTCATCCAGAAATGAACGGACATCCGCCAATGATGCCTCACAAGCAGCAAAGCGATGTGCTATTTCTATTCCTATCCTCTCTTCAACCCATTTTTGCAAGGAATCTTCGCTCAGAATATCATCATTCCCATAGACCTCCTCGATTATACTACTGACTCCGTAAGGCAGGTTTACTGTTTGTTGACGATAGCCATTTTGATTAGCAAAAAGCCTGGCTGTTTTCAAAAGGATATCAGGGAAATAAACATATCTACTTGCCCCAAAATTTGGTGTGTCGGTATGGATGTCTGGCATAAGAATGTAGAGCAGACGCTCTTTCAAAAGGGCTGGTCGTGGATTGTCGTGTCGGTGAAGCCTGCCTGCTCGCTGGAGCAAGAAGTCGATAGGGGCAAGGTCACTCACCATCATATCGAAATCTACATCTAAGCTTTGTTCCAGTACCTGAGTGGCAATAACAATCCCTTTTTGCGGTCGGTTACTATTCTTTTCATACCGGGAGAGAACTTGCTTTTCAATCTCAAGCCTTCGCTCTAAGGTAAATCTGGAGTGAAAGAGGATGATATCAGTATCACTGAATCTTGTCATTACCTTCTCATAGACCGACTGTGCCTCTTTGACCGTATTAAGAATGCAGGCGGCACAACCACCTTCCTTTAGATTATCCGTAAGGAGTTGAAGGATTTTCCCTGTCTTTTCCTCCGAATGAGTAACTACCGGCATCAAAATAACCTCTGACTTTTCCAAATCTTTAATCTCATCATACCGAACCTTTCCTGTGATATCCACACCAATCACACAAGGATACTTGAGGTCAACCGGCAGATTTACCTCAGGGGAAAATGCCTTCAGCATCTTTTGTCTTCGAGTCTGAGGCAAGGTTGCAGAAAGGAGAATAATCGATGATGAACAATAGGAAAGCCAGCCGATAAGTCGAGAGATTTCCTCCGTCATATATGCGTCGTAGGCATGCACCTCATCAAGCACGAGGGTCTTCCCTGAAAGACCAAATAGCCGAAGAGGGAAATGGCGAACCTTAAGTATTGCCATAAGTGCTTGGTCAACGGTTCCCGTGCCATAGCTGGCAAGAAGTCCACGCTTCCTTGCGGTGAACCACGAGCCTGCGACCACATTACCTTCCGGCTCTTCAATAGAGTTCAATTGCAACGATTCATATTTCGGGTTAAGGTCAGCATTCGCATGGAGAAGATGGAGTTCTGCCTTGCCTGTAAGGTCAAGCCTTTTGAGAAATGATTCCATCCGAGGAAACATAGCATTACCGGTTGCCTGGGTTGGAAGGGCATAATACATTCCACGAAGAGAGTTTTGAGCAGCAAGGATAGAAAAAGCTGATTGAGCAGCCTCTGTTTTTCCTGTGCCCATCGGGCTTTCAACCACAATCAGCATTGGATGCTGTAGTTGTGAGGCTACCTTCAGGACAGATTCCTGGCAGGAATTAGGGGAAAAGGGAAAGAGTTCATTGAAAGGTTTATTGGTCGTAGCGACTGAATCCATCCGCAACTCCTTTATCAAAGCCTTTGCTCGTTTGATACGATCCATAAGATAAACAGGAAGGTCAATTTGGGTACCTCCAGCATAAGGGAAATGCTCCTCTGATGAACCGAGCCAGTCGGCTAAGGTCAACATACCGGTAAATATCAGTACAGTTGCGGTTGAAGGAAGAGATAACGAATCTAAAGAATCAATCTGGAACACCTCTGCTAAGAAACAAACGATGCTTTTCCGAGATTCATGCCATACATTACTGCCAGCAATGGATTCTCCGTATCCGACAAAAACACCATGATGAGCGGTAAGGAGATTAGTTAAAACAGCGGCTATCTCTGATGGACAGGCAAGTTTCTCTTCCAATATCTCGGTCAGACACCATGCCACCTTTTTATGGTTTGGCTCTGCGTATTTTGGAAAATCAAACCCTGATGCCTTCAATTTGCCACATAAATCCTCTCTTTGCATTTGGAAACCAGGGCTTATTTTTCCTATATCGTGCAGTGCTGAAAAGAAGGCAAGCCCATTTGCTCCCAGTGGTCCAAATATCGAAAGGATACGGCTCTGAATATCCGGCGACTGTACTTGCAACAGTTCCTTTGCCACTAATCCTACATCCAGCATATGACAAATTGCCGGATGATAACTTTTCTGTGCTGCATCCTTACTCGCTTTTCCCCAAAACAGGTAGATATGATTTATATCTTTATTGTTCATCTTCCTGTCAACTTTCTTCCTTTACTGCCACATATATAGACTT
>JAGVMY010000048.1 GCA_020053565.1 Thermodesulfovibrionales bacterium | reverse complement strand
GTATCTTTTTGGAGGAGATGCAGGTTGTTTCTATAAAGTTGAGGGAAGATAATAACCTCTATGCTCCCGTCAGCATCTTCAAGTGTACAATATGCCATGATCTCGGCTTTTGACTTTGTATATATCTTTTTTATGTTTCTGAGTATTCCACCTATCTGGACCTCTTCTCCATCAGGGATTTCCTCAAGTTCAGAAGTCTTTTTCGTATGAATCATTTCGAGCTGTCTGCTGTATTTTGTGAGTGGATGACCGGTTATATAAAAACCGAGAGCCTCTTTCTCATGTTTGAGGAGTTCAGATTCATCCCATTCTTTACCGCTTTCTGTGGGTTCTTCTGGTGCGTCGCCAAAAATACTTTGCTGGCCAGACACTTTTGCTCTGATGCTTCCATTGACCATCCTGCCCATAAGCTCTATTGCTCCAGCCCTGGTTGTACCGAGTGAATCAAATGCCCCTGCTTTCACAAGGCCCTCTATAACCTTTTTGTTTACCTTCCTTGTATCTACTCTTTCGAGAAAAGTTATCACTGAGATAAAGGGGCCGTCCGTGTTTCTTGATTCAAGGATAGACTCAATTGCAGCTGATCCAACCCCTTTTACTGCCTCAAGGCCAAAACGTATCGAGTTCCCAATCACCTTGAATTCTTTCCCGGACAGATTTATATCTGGTGGGAGTATCGCAATTCCCATCTCGCGGCACTCATTTATTGATTTCACGATCTTATCAGTATTGTCCATATCAGAACTCAGGGTAGAAGCCATAAACTCAACAGGGTAGTGTGTTTTTAAATAAGCTGTCTGATAGGCAAGGTATGCGTATGCAGCTGAGTGTGACTTATTAAACCCATATTCTGCAAAGAATGCCATCAAATCAAAAATCTTTGTTGCTTTCTTTTCCGATATTCCGTTTGCCCGAGCACCCTGAATAAAAGATTCTTTTAGTTTCTCCATCTCTTCCGGTCGTTTCTTGCCCATAGCCTTTCTCAGGATATCAGCCTGCCCCATAGTGAAATTTGCGAGCTTGTTCGCGATACTCATGACCTGCTCCTGGTAAAGGATAATACCGTATGTCTCATCCAGGATTTCTTTTAACTGTGGGAGCTCATATTTCACAGGCGTCTGACCTTTTTTCCTTTTTATAAAATCGTCTATCATGCCACTCCCTATAGGGCCAGGTCTGTAAAGAGCAACAATTGCGATGAGATCCTCAAATCTGTTTGGGGACATCTTTATAAGGAGGTCTCTCATGCCTGCACTTTCAAGCTGGAAGATGCCTGTGGTCTTTCCAGAACTGAGAAGTTCGTATGTCTTTTTGTCTTCGAAAGAAATATCTTTGAGCAATAAATCTTTACCATTATCTTTGATATACTTCAATGTTTTGTCTATTACGGTGAGGGTCTTGAGCCCTAAAAAGTCGAATTTTAATAGACCGATTTTTTCTATAGCGCCCATGTCAAATTGGGTTATAATGCTCTCATCAGAGGGATTCTTATAGAGAGGTGTATAGTCTGTGAGAGGTTTTGGAGAGATGACGACTCCAGCAGCATGAGTTGATGCATGCCTGCAGAGACCCTCAAGACGTATGGCAATATCTATCAATTCTTTTATCCTCGGGTTAGTATCGTAAAGAGCTTTTAGTTGTGGTTCAACCTTCAGTGTTTCCTCAATCGTGATGTTGGGTGTATTGGGTACCAGCTTTGCTATTCTGTCTACCTCAGCGTAAGGGAAATCAAGTGCCCTGCCCACGTCTCTGATTGCTGCCTTTGCAGCCATTGTGCCAAATGTAATGATCTGTGCAACATGATCTTTCCCATATTTTTCAGTAACGTATGAGATAACCTCCGACCTCCTGTCTTTGCAGAAGTCCACGTCAATGTCAGGCATGCTCACCCTTTCCGGGTTAAGAAAACGCTCAAAAAGGAGAGTATATTTCACAGGGTCAATATCTGTGATGCCAAGGCAGTATGATACAAGACTTCCTGCTGCAGAGCCTCTTCCTGGGCCAACAGGAATCCCTTTCTTCTTTGCATAGCTTATAAAATCCCACACGATGAGGAAGCATGATGCGTAGCCTATCTTTCTTATTATATCGAGCTCTCTTTTGAGTCTTTCTGCATAAATTGGTTTTGGCTCTGGACCAAATTTTTGATACAGTCCGTCAAAGGCGAGTGTATTGAGGAGTGCATCCTGCGACTGCCCATTCTCGAGTGTATATATTGGAAGCAGGGTTTCACCTAACCTGAATTCAACATTACATCTCTCTGCAATTGCCCTTGTGTTCAGGATTGCCTCAGGAATATCTTTAAATGAATTCTTCATCTCTTCAGGTGATTTGAAATAGAAACCATCTGAGTTGAAATGAAGACGATTTTTGTCTTTTATTGTCTTCCCTGTCTGGATGCAAAGCAAAATATCGTGTGCCCTTGTATCTTCTTTCCTCATGTAGTGGCAATCATTTGTCGCGACCACACCAATATGGAGTTCTCTTGCAAGTTCGATAAGCATCCTGTTTACTTTTTCCTGCTCTGAGAGACCATTATCCTGTATCTCGATGTAGAAATTTTCAGGACCTAAAATATGTTTGTATTCAAGTGTCTTCTCCCTTGCCTTATCAATCATTCCTCTCTGTAAATAATAAGGAACCTCCCCTTTCAGGCATGAGGTAAGCCCGATTAAGCCCCCACTATATTGGGTGAGGAGATCCAGGTCTATTCTCGGTTTGTAGTAGAACCCTTCGGTATATGCCTTTGTGACAAGTGAGACAAGGTTTTGATAGCCACTGTTGTCTTTCGCAAGTAATATAAAATGAAATGATGCCTCTTCCACATCAGAAGCGGTTCTCTTCTCGAAGCGTGACCTGGGTGCGACATAGACTTCACAACCGATTATCGGTTTAAGACCTGCTTTGGTCGCGCGTCTGTAAAAATCTACCGCACCAAAGAGATTCCCGTGGTCTGTGATTGCTACTGCAGGCATCTTATACGCGACAGCCTGTTCGACAAGCTCTTTTATCCTTATCGCCCCATCGAGAAGACTGTATTCTGTATGGAGATGGAGTGGCACATAATCTGAATGTGGATGCATAGTGAAATATTACCCTATGGATGGTTTCAAGTCAACAAAGGTGAATTGCGGGCTTGACTTTCTCGACTTACCAAGACGGTCTTCTTACTATTCCCAACTCAATCTCCTCTATTGCCTCTTTTGCGATAGTGCTCACATTCGCATCTTCATCATTTGTTGCTTCCCTGAGAAAGGGGAGGGAATCTCTATGCCTGATCACACCCAGGAGATAGGCAGCATCGCATCTCATAACAGGATTTTGATCCTTCAAAAGACGGGAGATGGAAGGGATGGCCTTTGAAATGTGTTCAAGGTCTTCTAACGCAAGTGTCTCAACGAGGGCTGAAATACCAATCCTTACTCTGAGCCTTTCATCCTTCATGAGGTCCCCGATGTATTCATAGAGCTTCACATCGTGTTTAAACATGTCAACAATGTTTTCGAGAAAGCCCTTTTCCATATAGTCAGCAATCATCACCTTAAGTTCAGAGGGGTCTACATTGATGGGTTCGGACATGGGTATATCATATCATAGAGGTCTTTAGATTCTTTTTGTTGAGTTTGCTGATATGAAAATAACTCAGGCAAATTGTTGTATAATTCCTATACATGGGCTTCTGGAGTACTATAAAAAGGGATTATGAGGCTGTTTTTAAAAAAGACCCTGCGGCACAGAACTGTCTTGAAGTCATTTTTGCATATCCTGGTTTTCACGCAATCTTTTTTCACAGGATAAATCACTTTCTCTGGAAAATAGGAATCCCTGTACTCCCGAGGTTGTTGTCACACTTTGCACGGTTTCTAACAGGCATCGAAATTCATCCCGCAGCAAAAATCGGTCCCGGGTTTTTTGTGGATCATGGTATGGGGGTTGTTATTGGTGAAACGACAGAGATAGGTGAAGACTGTCTGCTCTATCAAGGGGTAACACTCGGAGGAACAGGGAAAGAAAAAGGCAAGAGGCATCCGACCCTCGGGAATAATGTGGTAGTAGGTACTGGAGCGAAAGTGCTCGGTCCAATAACTATTGGTAATAACGTGGTCATCGGAGCTAATTCTGTGGTACTCAAATCCATTCCAGATAATGCTGTCTGTGTAGGAGTGCCTGGCAGAATTACAAAAAAGAAGATAATCAGAATGACTACTGAAGATGGATTGATTGAGGTAACGGACCACTTCCCTGATCCGATAGCGGAAAAAATTAAAAATTTAGAGGCTCAGGTAGACGCGCTTTCAAAGAAAATAGATGCTTTAGAAAGAACGGGGAAAAGAGGAGGGAAAATGAGGATTTATAACACGCTCACGAACAGAAAAGAGGAGTTTATACCCCTGACTTCTGGCAAGGTAATGATGTATGCGTGTGGAGTAACAGTGTATGATTACTGCCACATAGGGCATGCAAGGAGTGCGATTGTATTTGATGTAATAAGGAGATATCTGAAATATAAGAGTTTTGATGTGAAGTATGTGAGGAATTTTACTGACATTGATGACAAGATAATCAATAAGGCGCAGCAAGAAGGCATTACGTGGGATGCTGTTGCGAAAAAATATACAGATGAATATTACAGGGATATGGACAGACTTGGTGTGGGAAGAGCTGATGTGGAACCAAGGGCAACAGAACATATTTCAGAGATGATAGCTATTGTCAAAGGACTTATTGATAAAGGTTATGCATATGAGGTAGAGGGGAGCGTGTATTTTGCAGTAGATAAATTTTCTGAATATGGAAAGCTGTCAAAGAGAGACATGGAAGAGATGATCGCCGGGGCAAGAGTTGAAGTGGATGAGAGGAAAAGAAACCCGATGGATTTTGCTCTATGGAAAAAATCAAAAGAGGGTGAGCCATCATGGGAAAGTCCGTGGGGTCTGGGCAGACCAGGCTGGCACATCGAGTGTACTGCTATGTCTATAAAACATTTGAGTGAAAGCTTTGATATTCATGGTGGCGGTGCTGATTTAATCTTTCCCCATCATGAGAATGAGATTGCACAGTCAGAAGCTTTTACCGGTAAGCCATTTGCTCGCTACTGGATTCACAATGGATTTATTACCATTGATAAAGAGAAGATGTCAAAGTCACTTGATAATTTTTTTACGATCAAAGAGATCCTTGATAAATTTGACCCGGAGGTCATCAGGCTTTTCCTTCTGTCAACACATTACAGGAGTCCAATAGAATTTTCTGATGAACAATTGCGAGAGACAGAGAGTTCTTTAGACAGGTTCTATTCTACAATTATCAGAATGAACAATTTTCTTGAAAAAGATGAGGATAAGGGAAGTTCTTTAGATGCAGAAAATACCTTTAAAGAGAGGATATCCTCATTCATGGAAAAATTCGAAGAGGCAATGGATGATGATTTTAATACAGCCCTTGCACTCGGGCACACCTTCGAATTTATACGTGATGTGAACAAATTTCTTGATAGCAGACCATCAGAGCAAAAGGCAAAAGAGCTTTTACAAAAGACAAAGGAGCTTTTCTCAGAGGCCATAGATGTCCTGAATATCTTCGGGAGAACCCCTCAGGAGTGGTACCTTTCACTGATGGTAACAAAGAAAATAGGATTTTCCGAAAAGGATATCATTGAGAAAATAAGGGAAAGACAGGATGCCAGGCAGAATAAAGACTGGGCAAGGGCAGATATGATCAGAAAAGAACTGGAAGAAAAAGGAATTATTCTTGAAGATAAAAAAGATGGGACCGACTGGAAGATCAAGTCAGGATAGTGAATGGATTTATGGCTTGAACCCTGTGGTAGAGGCAATAAGAGCAGGCAGGAATATACAGAGTCTTTTTATATCTTCCGGCAGACACGATTCTCCCGGAATTCTTGAGATTAAAAAAGAGGCAGAGCAGAGGAATATATCAATCGTAAGAGCTGATGCACAATTTTTTAATTCAACATTTCCTAAAGGACATCAGGGAATAGCAGCAAAAGTGTTACCAAAGACGTATAGTGACCTTGAGGAATTACTAAGAATCCCTATAACAAAGGGTGAAATGCCTCTATTTATCATTCTGGACTGCATAGAGGATCCGAGAAATTTTGGCGCTATATTGAGAGTGGCGGATGCTGCAGGTGTCCATGGTGTCATTATCCAATCATACAGGTCTGCTCCTCTTGGTCCCGGGGTATCAAAGTCATCAGCCGGTGCGATAGAATATGTTCCTGTTACCACGGTGGCAAATATAAAGCATGCAGTGAAAGAGATGAAAGAAAGAGGGATAACTGTAGTTGGTGCTGATGCAGGGGCAGATAATGTAGCGTGGGATATAGACCTTAAAGTGCCTTTGGCCATTGTTATAGGGTCCGAGGGAAAAGGATTGAGGAAGACGGTAAAGGAACATTGTGATATTCTGGTCAGAATCCCGATGCACGGTAAAATAAACTCCCTTAATGTTTCTGTTGCTACAGGAATAGTACTTTTTGAGATTTTACGACAGAGGATGAAAAATAGCTGAATTATATGATAAAATAAAAATAATTGAATTTATTCTTGAATTTTAAAAATTGACCATTTTATAATAAATCTTGTTATACTATAAGTTTGATAAAAAAGTAATAGGGATTACTATTGCCTTTTTCTGCCTGTAGAAGGGGAAACACGATAAGCCACCGTAGCTCAGCAGGCAGAGCAGCTGATTTGTAATCAGCGGGTCGGGGGTTCGATTCCCTTCGGTGGCTCCATGGAGAGGTTCCCGAGCGGCCAAAGGGAGCAGACTGTAAATCTGCCGGCGAAGCCTTCGGAGGTTCGAATCCTCCCCTCTCCACCAGCGAATTTTGCGAAGTAACATTCGCAGTGAAGAGTACAGAGTTTTGAGTTGGGAGTTTTTAGAATATAGATTTGGAGTAGTGAGTATTTTATCTCCTAACGCCAAACTAATAACTCTGAACTTAAAAGAGTGCGGGAGTAGCTCAGTGGTAGAGCGTCAGCCTTCCAAGCTGAGGGTCGCGGGTTCGAATCCCGTTTCCCGCTCCATGAGCAAATTTTGTTCTACAAAATTTGCAATGTGGAGTTGAGAGTTTTTAGTTAAGAGTTAAAGAAAGTAAAACAGTGAATTTAAGACTTTTAACTCATAACTTTTCACTTTTAACTGTAGTTGGTGCCCATGTAGCTCAGTTGGCAGAGCACATCCTTGGTAAGGATGAGGTCACCGGTTCAATCCCGGTCATGGGCTCCATGAACGGCAGGAAACAGTTTTTAGTTATCAGTCGTTAGTCTTAAAACTAAAGACCGAAAACCAAGAACAAACACCAAGGAGGAAATATGGCAAAGGCTAAATTTGAGAGAGTAAAGCCACATGCAAACGTAGGGACGATTGGTCACATAGACCATGGCAAGACCACGTTGACATCC
>JAGVMY010000167.1 GCA_020053565.1 Thermodesulfovibrionales bacterium | reverse complement strand
CGCAAAATTCCCTCCCCCTCGATGGGGGAGGGTTAGGGTGGGGGTGCAGATGGATATCTTAGAGTTCTATGGATTAAAAGAAGACCCTTTCAGGTTAACACCTGACCCTGTATTTTACTTCCCTGCAATGAGCCATAATGAGGCTTTACTTTCAATGAACTATGTTGTTGAGCAGAGAGAAGGTTTTTGCCTTGTCACTGGAGAGCCGGGGACGGGGAAAACAACCCTTCTTAATGTATTCAAAAACAACTGGAAGGATAAGGCAGAGATTGCTCTAATACTGACCCCTCGCCTCTCCCCTGAGGAATTCCTCTTGGCTGTCCTGGAAGACCTGAATGTAAAACTCACTAAGACGAACAAGAATGACATATTAAAGGCTTTCAGGGACTTTCTTATAGAAAAATCTCAAATGGATAGGCCTGTAATCATAATTGTTGATGAGGCACAGAACCTGCATGATGAGACCCTCGAAGAGTTAAGGTTACTCTCCAATCTTGAGACTGACAAAGAGAAACTTTTACAAATAGTCCTGATTGCTCAACCTGAACTCGAGGGAAGGTTGAAGGGAAGTAAACTCAGACAGTTGAACCAGAGGATTACAGTAAGAGCAAGGCTCAATCCGTTGTCACATAATGAAACACTCGAATACCTGAACTATAGATTAATAAAGGCAGGAAAGGGGTTCTTAAAGCTGGGTAAAGGAGTATCAGGGCTCATCAGTAAATTTTCCTCAGGAATACCGCGAATCATTAACATAGCCGCATCAAGGGCTATCATGTCTGCATACCTCGAAGGAAGCAACATCGTTAACAGAAAGCATGTCAGATATGCCATAAGGCATCTTAAAGGTGGTGTCATGGGTGGAGAAATCAAAAGGCGCTCGAGGCTGATTTATGCCCTGCCAGTGATTATCTTATTTATCATCACAGGAGCAATAGGATACTACTATCTCGTAGAACAAAAAGGTATCCCAAATCTACCGAAGGTCGAAAGCCCTGTACAGGTGCCACAGGATACGAAAGATACAACTCAGGCAATAAAAGGTGCTACAGAGGGACCCAGCCCTGCTGAAACAGAACAGAAGGGCACTATAGAGAAACAGAAACAAAGAAAAACTGCTATCGTTATTTCTGACTCTGCCAATATAAGATCAGGGCCTTCAATCAATTCTGAACGGGTTGCATGGACACGGAAAGGTGCCATCCTCGAGATAATAGATGAATTTAAAGAAGCCACTGGTAAGATATGGTATAAGGTAAAGGTACCGGATGGAAGGGAAGGCTGGATAGCAGACAGGGTTGTTTCAGTTCCCTAACCTTTCCATTCAAGACACCAGGCTGTCCCAAAATGTCATTCTGAGGCGTCAGCCGAAGAATCTCGTTTTTATAACTCACTAATCTACCTGTCTCGTGTTCGTTCAAGACCGACACCACCCTCCGTATCTCCTAACCGCTGGAGCCTTAAATAATATTCACGGGCCTTCTCATAATTGCCTTTTTTTTCGTAGAGGATTGCAATATTAAAAATAGTACGTCTATTATCTGGCTCGAGAGTGTGTGCACGCAACAGAAAGCCCTCTGCCTTTTCGGTTTCTTCAAGTTTAGCAAGGGCTATCCCCATGTTAATAAGGCCAGGGACATAGTCATTTTTGATGTCAAAGGCCTTCTGTAAATAAGTCTTTGCTTCCTCGGAAGAGTTGATCTGAAGGAGTATGGACGCTATGTTGTTCATAACCCTGTAATTCCTGGGCTCTATATCAAGAACCTTTTTATAACTGGCAAGTGCATTGGGATAATCCTTCCTGGATTCATAATTCCCTGCCGTGTAAAGATAGAGGTCTTTTTCTGAAGAATCTACCTTTGGTTTTTCGATATTAGCTACCTCTACTGTTTCTGGTTGGGTTTTCCTTCCCTGAAGGACGTAGATATTATCAACGTCCTGAACAGGCTGGCTGGTATCCTCAAAAGTCTTTTGAATCTTCAGGGGCTCTGGCCTGACTTTCTTCTTTATCTTTTTTTCCTCTCCTTCTTTTTGGGTCCGGACCATCTCCACCTTTTTCTCCTGACTGTTAACCATCACCTGTCCTCTGCTGGTCTCTTCAGGAGTATGGGCAGCCCTGTATGGCAAAGAAGGCTGTTCAGACTTCATAGCTTGTGGTTCAGAAATCGGTCTTTTATATTCTGCAACCTGTTTTACATCCTTTGTATCTTTCGTAGGATATATACCTACCAGATAAACTGTAACAAAGCCCGAGCCTAATGCCATAACAGCAAAGGCCATAAAGAGGGCTAATCGCCTTCTGTTAAACTCTTTCTTTTTGAGGGTAGAGACCATACTCCTGAGCCCTGGAGGAACATCCCTCCTCGGTTCGGGATGTCTTATCTTTGAAAGGAGATCAGATAAAAGGCTCATGGTCTATCTACTCAATAGCAGCATTATCCCTAACGCTGAAGAAAAGTGATGAGTTATGAGTTGGGAGTACGGGGTTTGCTCTTTGCTCTTTGCTCTTTGCTCTTTGCTCTTTACTCTTTGCTATGCCTTCAGCCTTCAGCTTATTGTATACCTTCCATGAATAGTCAACCCTTTTGTGTCTGCTAACTGCATTGTAACACCCAACTGCTTCCCATGTGTAGCCATGTTTATCAATGCAGTACTTCAATATTCTTGCGCCTGTCATTACATTATAACATGGGTCTGAAACAAGCCTGCCTGAATCAAGCCCCAGACTCGCAATCCATGATGAGTTGACCTGCATGATGCCTATGTCAGTAGAGCCATTTGAGTTCTTGTTTATGGCATTCGGGTTAAGATTTGATTCTATTCTGGCGATACTTTGAAGAAGTTGCGAGCTTATCCCGTATGTCTTCCCAGCCTCATCAAAACAAAATGCACCGGAGATGACCGGCACGAGTAACAAACAGGCAATGAGCAATCTTACTACCCACATCTTAAGAAAAGTGTATCAAAAAAGTCTTGACAAATCAAGCAATTTTAATATAATAAATAAACAATAGGTTTATAATAAGAATAAGGAAGGGAAGAATATAAAAAGACTGAAGTATACAAAGGGCTTTACACTCGTTGAACTGGCGATAGTCCTTGTGATTATAGGGATTATCCTCGGTGCAGTGCTCAAGGGCCAGGAGATTATTGATACCGCAAAGGTGAAAAGGATACAGAATGACCTCAAGGGCCTTGAGACAATGATGTGGACATACTTCGACAGAAAAAGAAATTTCCCCGGTGACTGTAATCAGGATGGTCTTATACGCTTTGATGCCCCGAATGACGCAACCGGTGTGACCCCGAGTAATAACATTGATCCAACCTTTGATTATTGTGCATCGTCCGCAACTATAGAGACAGATGTAAACAGGGCATTTTCTGATATGAGGGTTGCTCGTATAGCGCCGTATGCTCAGCCTAACGTGCTCCTTGCAAAGCACACCAACAATGATTATTTCCACATAGGATTTTTCTCTGTGGGTGGAGTAAACTATAACGCCATATTCATATATGGTATCCCTGCATGGATGGCTAAGATGATAGATGTCTCGATTGACGGTATTGAGGATGGAACAACAGGCCGTGTAAGAAGGCATGACACAGCAGATGGTGGAGCCGCATGGCCTGCTAATATTGCCAATAATACTCCTGTTGCAATTGAATATTTCTTTGACAGAACGCCTTAATTTAATTAGTATAATTTGTCACAAAGATGACCAAAAAGCAATTTTATGGCATATAAATTGATCGAGGTGTATATAATGAAAATCATAAGGAGCAAAAAGGGTTTTACCCTCATTGAGCTGGCAATCGTGATGGTAATTATCGGTATCATCCTTGGGGCAGTGCTCAAAGGGCAGGATCTGATTGAGAGTGCAAGGCATAAGATGCTTACTAATGAGGTGAAAAGATGGGAGGCCCTTACATGGGGATGTATGGACAGAAGAGGGGTATTCCCGGGTGATGCCGCCGCTGATTGGAGTGGCAGAGATGGAATAATTGATCAGGACCCAAAGACTGATCTAATGACAAGATGCAGATTCGAAGACCCCCCTTCTGAAAACACTGTTGTCCTGGGTGGACATACCTTTTATTTATGGCTTGGTAATGACGGGGGAACACCTAAAAAAAATATAATTGCTATAACAAAGGATACAACTCCCAGTGTATTTAATTCTGCGGAGATTGCCTATATGGAGTCAATCGATACCTCTATAGATGGGATAGCCAAAGGAGATGCTGGGAGAGTAAGGGCAGCAACTGGTACAGGTACTCTCGATGGCACTAAATGGTATATACCAAGGGCTACCGTTTCCGGCACCTGGACCCCGAACACTACTAAGGCCTTAGTGTATTATTTTGAGAAAAAGTAGAAATTAGAAAGTAGAGTTAGTGTCTTGACAATTGACATCTGATATTAAAATCAGGGCTCAAGGATAAAATCAGTTTCTGAGGGGGGAAGGCGATAGCCTCCCCTTTTTATTTTTGACAACGATACATTACTCTGTTATTATAAACAAAAAAGGGAGTGCATCAAGAAATGTCTAAGACTGCTTCAGTAGAAAAGAGGACTTTCACATACGAAGACATAGGTTTCCTGCCTGAGGGAAATTATGAAATCATAGACGGGGAGCGTAAAGACATGCCACCAACTGGATTCAGACATGGAAAGCTTGAGGGAATTTTTTATGAGCTGCTGCGGAAGCATTTAGGAGACAACGGCTATATTGGTGTTGGCGAAATAGGCATTGTCATAACCCAGAAGCCGTTAAGGCTTCGAGCGGCTGAGGTGGTTTACATCAGCAAAGAGACCTCGCCTGAAGAACCAGTGGGAATCCTCGAAATCCCACCCGATTTGATAATAGAGATAATTTCAGAAAGCAATACATCATGGGAGGTTACGGATAAAGTAAAGGACTATCTTTCAATCGGAACAGAAAGGGTAATCCTTGTGGACCCCCAGACCGAGACCGTAAACATTTATCAGAAAGGCAAAAGGGAGGTTCTGCTATACGGGTTTGATGAGGAGTTTGAGGTAATTAGTGGATTAAGGATAAAGCCAAGAGAGATAATAAGTTAGGCTACTATGCAGCTACATTTATAGCTACAAAGAAAAACAAAGAACTTAGCGATTACTCAAGATTATAATTTTAACGGCGTAGTATAAATAACATAGAGCAGCAAGATACAGAAAACCAGCAGCAACAAACCGGTGATTAT
>JAGVMY010000009.1 GCA_020053565.1 Thermodesulfovibrionales bacterium | reverse complement strand
GGCGCAAGGTTTTGCGATGAATGTGATTGCATATGACCCTTTCCTGAGTGAGGATAGGGCAAAAGCAATGGGTGTTGAGAAGGTTATCCTCGAAGAGCTCTTCAGGCGTTCAGACTTTATTACGATCCATACCCCGATAACTCCAGAAACAAAAAACATGATCAATAAAGAGACTATTAAGATGATGAAGAACGGGGTCAGGATAATTAACTGTGCAAGAGGTGGTATTATCAATGAGAAAGACCTCTATGATGCACTTATTGAGGGTAAGGTTGCCGGTGCAGCGCTTGATGTATTTGAAAAAGAACCTCCAGAGAACAACCCTCTCCTTACCTTGGATAATGTAATCTCTACCCCACATCTCGGTGCAGCAACTAAAGAGGCACAGGAAAATGTTGCAATTGCAATTGCAGAACAGATTGTAGATTATCTCGTCCATGGCACGATAAGAAACGCCATTAATTTTCCCTCCATTCCCGCTGACCAGGTAGCAAGACTTCAACCCTATATAAACTTGGCTGAAAAGCTCGGTGAATTCGCTGCCCAGATATTCGAGGGTGGGGTAACCGAGATAATGATTGAATATAGAGGTGATGCTGCTGACATTAACAGTGCACCGGTCACCATAGCTGCAATAAAAGGGTATCTTACCCCCATTCTGGAGGAAACAGTGAACTTTGTCAATGCGCAATTTATCACAAAGGAGCGCGGTATAGAGATTAAAGAGACAAAGAGCGATGACGCGGGTGATTATCAGAGCATGATTACGATCAGACTTAAGGCAAAGGATAAGGAAAGCTATTTTGCAGGAACACTCTTCAGTAAAAAAGACCCTCGTATTGTAGGCATTGATAATTTTAAGGTTGAGATCGTACCTGAGGGAGAGCTTCTCTTTATCTATAACAATGATAAACCAGGTGTCATTGGGAATATTGGAACACTCCTTGGCAGAAATAAAATCAACATCTCAAGAATGCACTTTGGAAGGGAGGCTCCTGGTGGTACGGCAATCTCTGTGGTTACCATCGATACTCACGCTGCACCGCGAATTATAGAAGAGATTAAAAAGCTCCCAAATATTCTTTCAGTGAAACAAATAACTCTCTGAGAAGGATAATAACATGTCTAATGTTGTAGTGGTAGTAGGGATACAGTGGGGAGACGAGGGTAAAGGAAAGATAGTTGATTCCCTCTCTGAAAAGGCAGATGTCATTGCACGATATCAGGGGGGCCATAATGCAGGCCATACCGTTGTCATCAAGGAAGAAAAGTTCATACTCCATCTTATTCCTTCAGGAATACTTCATGAAGGTAAAATTTGTCTTATAGGTAATGGTGTTGTTGTTGACCCTGCAGCACTTATAGAAGAAATTAAAGGACTCAGAAATAGGGGAGTGTATGTTGGTAAGAACCTTTTTTTGAGTAAAAATTCACATCTCATTATGCCCTACCACAGGATCATAGACAAAGAGAGTGAAAGATTAAGAGGCGCAAAGAAGCTTGGGACGACAGAGCGTGGTATAGGCCCTGCATATGTTGATAAAGTTGCGAGGATAGGGATTAAGGTTGTTGATCTCCTTCAACCAACGGTATTCATGGAGAAGTTGAAGACAAATCTTCAAAGCATTAATTTTCTGGTTGAAAACCTCTATAAAGTCCCGGGCTTTAATAGTGAAAAAATATATGATGAATATATGGGTTATGCTGAGGAGCTTTCAGAATATATCGCAGATACAGACATTTTAATAAATAAGGCAATCTCTGATAAAAAGAATATGCTGTTTGAGGGTGCACAGGGCACACTCCTTGATGTTGATCATGGAACATATCCCTATGTCACTTCTTCGAATCCGATTGCGGGTGGTGCATGTATAGGCCTCGGTGTAGGACCAACAAAAATCTCAAAGGTCCTTGGTGTCTCAAAGGCTTACACAACAAGGGTTGGCGGCGGGCCTTTTCCTACAGAAATAATTGGTCCTCTTGGCGATAGGCTCAGAGAAGTTGGTGGAGAATATGGTGCTTCAACAGGGAGGCCGAGGAGATGTGGATGGCTGGATATGGTTATACTCAGGCACTCAGCAAGGATTAATGGACTTACAGGAATTGCGATCACAAAGCTTGATGTGCTCGATGGTATAGAAGTGATAAAAGTCTGTACCTCATATAAATATAATGGGAAAATATATGAAGAGTTTCCTAAGGAAATTAATATCTTTGAGGAGTGCGAACCTATCTACGAAGAGGTAAAAGGATGGAGCACGAGTACGGCTGGCGTAAAAGACTTTCATAAACTCCCGGGGGAAGCAAAAGCTTACTTAAAAAGGATTGAGGAGATGTTGGGAGTGGAGATTCAGATGATCTCAACCGGTCAGAAGAGAGATGAACTTATCCTGCTTAAAGAACAATTTTAATGCGCAAAAGACAGCATCATAGATTCACGAAGAGGCTTGAAGTAAAATTCAGTTCAGGTGAGCAAACATTTATTGGTATATCAAGTAATCTGTCAGAAAGTGGCCTTTTTATAAGAACCAAACGCTGTTTTGTAATCGGCAGTATTATTGATATCGAGTTGGTGATGCCAGATGGCCAACTATCACACCTTAAAGGACGTGTCGCAAGAGCGACCAAAACATCAATGGCATCGTATAAAAATGGTATGGGCGTAGAACTCATAGAGAAAGACGCGGCTTATTTAAATTATCTAAAAAACTTTTCTGAGGGAACAGACACTGATGCAGAAAATAACGCTTTACCCGAATTTCAAATAATATCCTGTCCAAACTGCGGAGTAAAAAATAAAGTCTCAAGCACGAAACTTTCTTACGGACCAAAATGTGGTAAATGTGGTGCCTCCCTTTTATTATATTGATATGCCTTGATCCCAAAAATTTTGAACATACTCTATCCCTTAAAATGCCCGCAATGCAAAGGCATACCTGATGTATTTCATCATTCACCAATCTGTGCATCCTGCTGGTCTAAGATAGATAAATACACTGGTCCATCATGCAGAATATGTGCAATGCCTTTTACATCAGAATATTCAGAAGTGTGTGGACAGTGTCTGAAAAAAGCCCCTCCATTCTCTAAGGCCATAAACTACGGGCTTTATGAAGGAGTGCTCGCAGAGGCGATTAACCTTCTCAAATTTCATGGGTTAAAAAGACTTGCACATCCACTCGGAAAGTTATTGCTCAATTTTACTTTGTCTGGAATAGATGGCATTATACCGGTTCCTTTAAACATAAAGAGACTGAGAGAAAGAGG
>JAGVMY010000177.1 GCA_020053565.1 Thermodesulfovibrionales bacterium | reverse complement strand
TTTTATGGCTGATAAAGGCAATATAATCGTAGGTTCTGACAGGTCTTTTGACAGAAATCCAGACCATCCTTTGTGCAGATTATTAAAGATGAAAGGAATCACCATTGTGCCTCAAAATGGCAACGGTATTGATAAATCTTTTGATTTCGCGGTTTTCAGTACTGCTGTAGAACCAGACAATAGAGAGATTTTGAAGGCAAGGTCCCTCGGAGTTCCAATAAAGACAAGACCAGAATATCTGGCAGAAATAATATCATCATTTAGGACAATAGCCATTGCAGGCACGAGCGGGAAATCGACTGCCTCGGGGTTGCTTGCATTTTTAATGCACAGACTGGGATTAGGTCCAAATTTTATTGGGGGAGGCAGGGTTAAACAATTTAAAACAGGGTTAAATTCGGGCAATTCCCTTACGGGAGGTTCTGATTATCTTGTTGTTGAGGCTTGCGAATCAGATGGCACTATTGTTCATTACAGACCAGAGCATTCAATAATTTTAAGCCTTAGCCTTGATCACCATACCGTCGACAGAACCGCAGAAATGTTTGAAGTACTTATAAAAAATACAGAAGACATGGTCATTATAAATGCTGATGATGAAAATCTCAGAAAGATTCATATCAAAGATGCAATTACCTTTTCTATAGATAGTCCATCAGATTACGTTGCGACTGATATTGTTTACAAACCATTCAGCACAGATTTCTCATTAAATAACACAGGATTTAGCCTTTCACTTCCGGGAAAATATAATCTCTATAATGCCCTTTCATGTATAGCCATTCTTTCTGAAATGGGAATATCACATAAAGAAATTGCAGAGGTGCTGAATGAATTTAAGGGAATTGAAAGACGCTTTGATATTTACCTGAAGGACGGAGAAAGGCTTGTCATTGATGACTATGCCCACAATCCTCATAAAATCTCGTCTCTTATGCAGACAATAAAACCTGTCAAAGAAAGTATCTGTTATATATTCCAGCCACATGGCTTTGCCCCAACAAGGATGATGAAGAAAGAGTATAGTGAAACTTTCACAAAAAATCTTCGTGATTCAGACCATCTTATACTCCTGCCCATATATTACGCTGGAGGTACTGTCAGTAAAGACATTTCAAGTGATGATCTTGCAGTGAGAATCAGGGCTGAAGGAAAATCTGTTGAGGTTGTTGCTGATAGAGAGGTTATTTTACAAAGATTGCATGAATGGAATAATTATGTCATCTTTGGTGCAAGGGACGATACCCTTGCTGATTTTGCAAGAGAGATAGCTGAAATGCTTACCAAGCGCTCATGATACAAAAAGTCTGAATAAGTTATTATAACTATTTATGAATGTTCTTCTGGTCAATCCCAACAGATATAAGTCTCCTCCGGTCCCTCCAATAGGACTTGAATGCATATCTGCATGCCTTGAGAAGGAAGGGCATAAAGCTGAAATTATTGATCTCTGTTTTTCTGAAGATTTATATAAAGACATGGATAATGCAGTACTATCCTTCAGCCCTGATATTGTGGGCATAACAGTGAGAAATGTGGACACTGTCCTTTATCACACGAATGAATTTTTTCTTGATGAGATAAAAGATATTGCGAATCATGTAAAGTCAAAATATGGTCTCAAAGTCATTTTAGGTGGAACAGGTGTTTTAACAAATCCAGAAGGAATTCTCGACTATCTGAATGCCGATTTTGCCATAGCAGGTCCTGCTGAAAATGAGATGATTGAGGTGTTGAAAGAGATTCAAAATTCAGAGAATACAAGAAAGATTTATCATGGAACGTACAGATTGAATAGTTCATGTCCACGAAAGCCTTTTACGGTAGACTATAAGAAATATTGTGATGCTGGTGGAATTGCTGGTTTTGAGACCCACAAGGGGTGCAGTTCTTCCTGTGTGTATTGTCTTGAGGCGCATTCAAGAGTCTCATTCAAAAATGTCGAAGACGTTATGGAAGAAATAAAAAGATTTGTTGATAGTGGATACAATCATTTCCATTTATGCGACTCTGAGTTCAATGAAAGCCTTGAGTATTCAGACGAATTCTGTACTGCGTTAAAAAATGAAAGATTAGATATCAAATGGGCTGTGTACATGAAGCCTGCGAATTTCAATAGAAAGTTGTTTAAATTGTTAAAAGATACCGGGGTTTATCTCATAACACTCACTGTGGATTCCTGGCAGAAATGCCCTGAATACTGGTCAGATGTCGAAAGATTTATATTCAGTACGAAATTATGGGGAATAAAAACAGCAGTAGATTTTCTCACAGGATTCCCTTATGAGGATGAAGATAAAGTATTAGAATATCTTGATCTGCTCCGAAGAATCCAACCAGACAGTGTAGGGGTAAATACCTATATCAGACTTTATAAATCGCTCCAGATAACCCAGATTATTATGAATGACAAGAAATTAAAGGATAATCTTTTAGGTAATGTAGACGACAAGACATTAGTGAAACCGGTTTTCTATAATCATATCAATTCAGAAAAACTCAGTGAGTTGATAAAGGGAGATACGCTCTTCAGAATAGAAGGGTTAGAAAAGGGAGTTAACTACAGCAGGATAATAACAGAAGCAATACCTCAATAAAAGTATGAGAGAAATAATCTACAAACCAATAGGCATAATCCATTCTCCTTTTAAAGATGTAAAAGGAATGCCCATACAAACAACTGCTGCTCAGGGTATTGCAGGAACTATAGAAATCGAACCTGAATATGCTGGTGGTCTCAAGGATATTGAGGGGTTTTCCCACATCATCTTGGTTTATCATTTTCATCTCTCTGAGGGCTACTCATTAGATGTGAAACCGTTTGTGGATGAGCACCTCCGCGGTGTCTTTGCAACAAGGGCACCCAGACGTCCAAATCCAATAGGTCTGTCTGTAGTCAGGCTTGTAAAAGTTGAAGGTTCCACACTTCATATCGAAGATGTAGATATTATAAATGGCACACCATTACTTGACATAAAACCTTATGTCCCAGAATTTGATGTCCATGAAGTCGAGAAAACAGGTTGGCTTTCAGAAAAAGCAAATAAGATACACGACGTAAAATCAGATGAGAGGTTTAAGTGACTGGTATTTCTTTTCTTTAGCACACAATGTGTTATAATATTGTATGAGCATAATTGCTAAGAAAATTGGTAATAGAGAATACGCATATCTTGTAGTGAGGGAAGGGAAGAAGGTAGTCCATAAATACCTTGGTTCCATAGATAATCCTAAAATAGTTAAATTAATTTCAGACCGAAAAATATCAACAACTGTTCCAGAAAACATTTTCCGTCTCTTCTGGGATACAAGTCCGGAGAACGTCCACCTTAAAAGAAATGCACGATACATTATAGAAAGGGTATTAGATTACGGTGATATTGATGCGCTGTCATGGCTGCAGAGGGTGTATACCGCACAGACTATCATTGACGTCCTGAGTCTGAGCAGAAACATCTCTGAAAAGTCACGAAATTTCTGGAAGATATGGTTCGGGGTTTCAGATGCATAAGGAGTGTTTCCCAGAAGAAGGCTGGCAGGTCTTACGAGCACTTAAGAAAATGCTCTTAAAGCACCATGCAATACTGGCAGGAGGCACTGCATTAGCTTTCCACATAGGCCACAGGATATCAGCAGATTTAGACTTTTTTACCAATGAAGAGTTTCATATTGAATCTGTTATTTCAGCAATAAGAAAAACAAAGCTGCCCTTTCGTATTATTTCAGAGGAAGAAGGATCACTGATTACAGAAGTAAAAGCCATAAAAATTCCACTTCTCAAGTACGATTATCCTTTTTCAGACAAAACAATTACTTGTGAAGGTATTAAAATTGCAGGGGTTTTAGACATTGCCTCGATGAAGATTATAGCCATCAGCCAGAGAGGAACAAAAAGAGATTTTGTAGATCTCTATTCCATTTTACAGGACATTCCTTTCCACAAGATTGCTGACCACATGGTAAAACGGTTCGGGAAGGAGAGGTTGAATCCTGTTCACATAGGAAAATCACTCGTGTATTTTTCAGATGCTGAATCGAATCCAGAGCCAGTGTATATAAAAGGCAAGGCTCAAAGCTGGGATAAGATAAAAAAGTTCTTCAAAGACCATGTCAAACAGTTTGTTTTTGACCTGGATACAGCGTTGAAGATTTGAAAGTAGAATTATCAATTGATGTACAATAGAGAAAATCAAAAGAGGGATACATTCCACTCCACAATGGAACTGAAATGAGGAAAAGAAAGAAGGTAAAAGAACAGAGCCCCTACTTAATGAACAGGTTTTGTGCATTATTTCTACTCTTTATGCTCATGTATAGCAATGCCGTCATGGCTGGACCAGAGCGTATCTCTTCTGATTCACCGGACAGGAAGATAGTTGTTGGCGTTATGCACGATCCTCCCTACACCATAAAGGGTGAAAACGGGGAATGGACTGGCCTTAACGTTGATGTATGGTCCCAGGCAGCGCGTGACATGAACCTGAACTATGAATTAAAAGAAATGACCTTAGATGAAATGCTTGCATCGCTTAAAAATGGCAGGATAGATATCTCAATTGCAGCACTGTTTGTAACTGCCGACCGCGAAAGAGACTTTGACTTCTCAGTGCCCATCGGCAGCACACGTCTGGCAGTTGCGACGCTGCCTCATGCCATCGAGCATCCCTGGTGGAGTGCAATACGTGTTTTCCTTTCCTGGGGGACACTCAAAGTTATCATATCCCTATTACTCGTGCTCGTTATTATCGGTTTCATATTCTGGCTGACTGAACACAAGAATAATCCGGAACACTTTGGTGGAGGACTTCTTAAAGGCATCAGTTCTGGTATCTATTGGGTTGGCTCAACATTGGCTTCAGGCGTTTGTTTTGGGATCAACATAAAATCTTTGACTGGCCGGATACTGGGTCTCATCTGGATGTTTGTATGTGCAGTAGCGCTCAGTGCTTTCATTGCATCACTTTCCTCTTCCTTGACCTTGCATCAGATTGGAGTAACGACAACTGACGCCAATACCCTCAAGAATATGAAGATCGGAACAGTCAGAGGGAGCGTCCCCGAGCATCTTCTGGAACGTATAGGAGGAAAGTATATCCTTTTTACCGAGGAAGAAGACGTCTTGAAGGCACTACTGGAAAAAAGGATCAAAGGATTCTTGTATGATGAAATAACATTGCACTATTACGCAAACACTGAGTACAAGGAGAAGATTTCAATTTACCCGACTAATCTGAAGAGACTTAGCTTTGCTTTTGGCATGCCGACGGACAGCCCTCTCAGGAAGCTGGTCAACTCAGCTCTCTTGAAAATCATGAATGAACCCTTGTGGGACTTTCTGCTCGATCGCTATGGTTTTAAGGAAAATTTTGAGGGAAAACCGATAACGTTAGGGAAGAAGAAATATTAATGCCGTTGTTATTTTCGGCTCCTTCTTAATCAGTAAAAAGCTTAGACACCTATTTTCTGAAGGAATCTCTTTGGTGACGTGACAAGTCTCTGGATACCAAGTTTTTTATAATCAATCCCCAATGCTATTCCGAGTAACTGCGTGATGTAAAGAACCGGAAGATCAATCTTCTCTTTTAACTCACGTTCAATTGTTCTCTGTTTTGCATCGAGCATAAAGTGGCATAGAGGGCAGGCTACCACAATGCAATCAGGAGAAAGTTTTTTAGCCTGTTTAAGGATTGACGCACAGAGTTTAAGTGCAGTTTTCTCTTTAGAAAGAAGTAACGTTCCTCCACAGCAATCTACTTTATAAGGAAAAAAGACAGGTTGAGCGCCCGTTGCCTCTATTATTTTTTCCATTACCTTTGGGTTTTCGTAGCTCTCCTTTCCACCAAGGCGAAAGGGCCTCACAGTGAGACAGCCATAATAAGGAAGGACTTTGATTCCTTTGAGGGGTTTTATAATCTTCTTTTTTATTTCCTCAGCTCCAACATCAAAGGCAAGCACCTCAAGAAGCTGTTTGACTTCAGGAACCTGATTGAAAGAGTATTGCTCAAAGAATGTTTCATTTTCTTTAGCTTTAAGACTCACCTGTAGATGATTCACATAACAGGATGGGCAGAGCATAAGCAAATCCTTCTCTTCTTTTTCTGCATTCTTCAATGTGCTCAAGGGAAGAGTTTCTGATAGCCCCTCATCCACAGACTTGGCAACTGTTGCACCACAGCACTCCCAATCCTTCATCTCTTTAATCTCGATTCCAAGGGAAGAAGCTACTGCCTGGAATGACTCGTCATAATCGATCGCAGCACCTTTCAGGCTGCATCCCGGATAATAGAGGTAGTTCATCTCAACTTTCCCCGTTTCAGTAGCTTGAAAAACAATACGATGTCCTCTATGGGATGGGAAGGAATCTTATGAAGTGCTGTTGCTAATCCCAATCGGAGTTCGCTTATTTTCCCTCTTTTTTTAATCATATTGATGAAGGTCTTGTAATAAGAAAGATTTTCTTCTGGCATAACCCATCCTTGTTGTTGTGCTATCCGACGGAGGGAAAGCATAATGCTTGAAATATTTACTCCCCTTGGACACCTGACAGTGCAGACCTGGCATGAGGCACAAAGCCACAAAAAGGGACTCTGGCTCGCTTCTTTTAGACAGCCCCACTGAAGAAAACGGATAACCTTTCTTGGAGAATGTTCTGATTCAAATGCTACAGGACATCCAGAGGAGCATTTTCCACACTGCACACAGATAGAGGATTCGGGGATGGTATCGGTATGAGGAAGCTTTATCACACTCTCTTTCATGATTTAAACGGATTAGGCCCCATTGCCCTCAGTTCTTCAATATACGATTTCACCAGCTCCACATATTTTTTTGAGTCACGAATTTCGAGGCTTTCAAAGCGTACCCTCTGTGGGTCTATCATCATCTTCTGAAGCTTATCAGACAAGTCTCCACTCCGTGTTTTAACAAGCTGGTTCCCCTTTACGTAATGACACTGGCCATCCTTGCAACCGGCAATTAGAACGCCGTCAATTCCGAAAGCAAGGGCATCTGCTACTAAGGCATTATTCACTGAGCCTGCACAAGGGACTTTGATAAAAAAAACATTGGGAGGAACAGGAAGTCCATATTCAACTGCTGATTGAGCAGCGTGATAGGCGTCATTCTCGCAGAGAAAGGCGAGTATCACAGGTTCTTCTTTGCTTATAAATGAAGGTTTGATTGCCTGCACCTGTGCTGCAATCTGCTTTATCGTATTATTGCGGAGAGATATTGCGATAAGAGGACAAATTCCCATGCAGTTTCCACACTGGCGGCATTTTGTCAGGTCAAGCGAAGGGAATCCATTTTCATCAAAGACATAACTTAAAAAAGGACATTCTTCCATGCAACGCTTGCATTTATCGCACTTGGTCAAATCTAATACAGGATATTTTGGCTCTATCAGGATTGTCCTGTTGAGAAACGGCAAAACTTCCATTGCAGCACGATGGCTTGATTCAATGGATTGAGATATATTCATTGGCCCGCGGCAGGCACCGCCCACAAGAATACCTGTTCTTTGACTTTCTTCCGGATGGCATTGAAGGTGTGATTCAAAGAATCCAAAATTGTTTTGTGGAAGATTCAATAATTGAGCAATCTCAAGAGAGCCTTGAGAGGGCATCATCCCGCCTGCAAGTACAAGGAGATCAAGGCTCAGATCAATCTCTTTTCCTGATAAGGTATCTTCTGCATGTATCCTGAGTTTTCCGTTATCGCCCGGCTTTACTGTAGAGGGATTTCCTCGAATAAAAATGACTTTGTTTAATGATTTCACTTTTTGATACAGTTCTTCATCAAAGCCGGGAGTCCTCATGTCTTGATAAAATATGTAACAGAGCGTATCAGGCAGTTTTTCTTTTAAAAAAAGTACCTGCTTCAGGCTGACTGAACAGCATACTGATGAGCAGTAATGAAGGTGTCTTTCATCTCTGCTTCCTGCACACTGAATGAAACCAATCTCCTTGAGTACTGGTGGATCTTCTAAAAGGCGTTCCATTTCAAGATTGCTTATGACATTGGGATAAATGCCATAGCCATATTCGTCTACTTTAGATAACTGATAGGGATCCCATCCGGTAGTGATAATAACAGCCCCGACTTTGAATGCCAGTTCAGAGGAAGTTTGTTCTAATTCCACTGCCAGTGCAGGACAGGCCTTTGCACATTCCCTGCAGTCCGGAAGGCAATATTGGCGCTCGATGACAAAGGTTGAAGGGTAAGTCATTGGCACTGCAGGATGTATTGCCTTTTTATCTGATTTCAGTGAATTGAGCACCTGCTGCGAAGTCTCGTTTATAAAACCAGACTCTCTACTTCTTTGCTCTTCAGGGATGACTGCCGGACAGACTTTCATACATTCCCCGCAGGCATTACATTTCTCTTCACTGACATAGCGGGGTTGCTTCTCTATTCTCACATCAAAGTTCCCGGGACTTCCGAAAAGGCTCTTCACCCTTGAAAGGGTATGAACCTCAATCATGTCCGATTCTCTGATCTTCTGTATCTCAAATTCGAGTCCGCAACGTGGGTCGCAGATCCTTGGATAAAGCCTGTGGAGAGATGCGACCTTCCCCCCAACACCGCTATCTTTCTCTACAAGATATACCTTTTTACCAAGTTCCATAAAAGATGTTGCAGTATGCAAGCCTGACACACCTGCACCAATAATAAGAGCAGCATCTACTGCAGGGAGCTCCAAAGGCTCAAGTGGTTCAAGAAGGCGAGTCCTTGCGAGTGTCATCTGGATAAGGATTATAGCCTTCTGAGTTTGTATGCCCGAATCCACTCCCTTTGTTCCGATTCCCTGCTCTTCAAGATCGCACCATTCATACATATAGGGATTTAATCCTGCAGAAGAGAGTTCAGACTGGATGGTTTTTTTCTGATAATCTGAAAACTTACCAACCCAGAGAATTCTGTTGAACTTGTCAGAGGTGAAGTCTTCCTTGATAGATGGGAGGGGTGCTGCGAGGTCAGTCAAAACCTCGCAGCGGGTAACATTCTTTATCCTCGCAAGTCTCTGAATAACTGCATCAAGGTCTATGGAACGCGCAAGCCTTTTCCCCTGATCAAAAATGAAAATCCCTGTCTTAGGTACAATCTTCTGCATTACTCCAGCATGCCTCTATTGATATACTGGAACCTTTCCACTTTTCCGTTAATGTCAATACATGTCCATGTGATGGTATTTGTTCCCATCATCGGGATGAGCTTCGCCACATGGTAACCTAATTGATAAGGTATCCTGGTCTCAATTGCACCCTTGGGACATGCCTTCACACAGGACATGCAATCCCAGCAGTCCCGCGGCATCCTGCAATATGCCTTTTTGTCTTCATCAAGGGTCATAAGGTCACCAGGACATATCTGCTCGCAAAGGCTTTCTTTTTCAGCCTTGCAGCTGTCACACTTTTCTCGGTCAACTTTTGGTGGCATACTCTTTCCTCCTTTCTTATGCTTTAGTCCGGTCGCCCGGTATTAACTGCTCAAAAGGCTGTGTGAATATCTTGATTTCGCCGGTCTTTGGATCTCTTACACTCTCGACAAAGCAGTCAAGGTCTGGGTCAACTTCGGGATAATCCATACGCGTCTGCCAACCTGGCCAGCGTGTCTCTTTTCTGTATTTAAGGTGATGCACCAGAACCTCAGCCACATCGAGGCGATCACTTACCTCATGGGCACTCATCAGGCTATGGAGGTCCTTTGCATAGAGGTACTTTGTCTGATACTGGAGCATCTTTATGTTCTTGAGGGCATGATCAAGCCGCTCTTCATTCATCCGGTAAAACTGGTGAATCCCTCCGGCGTACTCATCCATGAGCCTCTGCATCCGCTCTTCCATCTCCATAGGGTTAACACCATCAAATTCAGGCCCTCTCATAAAGGGAGCAAAGACACGTTCTTTTTCTTTTTCAACTTGCTTTGTATCTAATGGAGGCAGGGTTGTCTTCTCGATATAGTCAACGGCTCCTCTTGCAGATAGTCTTCCTTCAACTGCACAGCCACCAACGAATTTATTTGGATTTCCGCCTGCTGTTTCACCTGCTGCAAAAAGTCCAGGAACAGTAGTCATCCGCTTCATATCCACCCAATAGCCGCTTCCAGTATGGCCACCTACTATGTAAGGGTCACTGCCGTAAATCTCAACAGGTTCCTTTGTGATGTCATGTCCTCTGCTTGCGAGGAATAAGACAAATGATGGGCGTTCATTCAGCAGATCTTTTCTCAGATCTTTTGCCTCTTCAGAGCTTAATATCGTAGTGTCTACATAGGTAGGTCCCCTGCCTTCAAGCCACTCCATCATTGGTGCATTGAGGCGGTAAAAACGGGCAGCCTTGTCTCCTCCTACGTCTTTATAGCGTACCTCCATGACACGTTCGCCCTTAGCATTGGTAATCATGCATCCGAAGGCTACAGAAATGGTATCTACAGGCCCGCAGAAATCCTTTGTCCTGATGGCAATCCACCGCTGCTCCATTGAGGTCATCTC
>JAGVMY010000049.1 GCA_020053565.1 Thermodesulfovibrionales bacterium | reverse complement strand
TACAGGATGATGGAATTTGAGGCAACAGATCAGGTCAAGGCAATGAAGGAAGAAGAACGGATGAAGATATTTAGGGGTAATGAGGCACTTTTTCTTGAAAGACTTATCGATATGAGACTGCAGATTCAGGAAGCAAAGAAGCTTGGGCTTGATGTCACTCCTGATGAAGTTACAGAAGCGATAGAAAATATAAAAAAGAAGCATTCTATGACAGATGCCAATTTTTCGGAATCTCTCAAGAAAGAAGGGTTAACAATCGAGACCTATAAGAAATTGCTTTCAGAACAGATAGTGATCAGTAAGGTTGTCAACCAGCAGATAAGAAACAAGATAGTCGTGTCTGATGAAGAGGTTAAAAAATATATTGAGGATCATAGAGAGATGCTCAGTGACAGTGAAACATACAATCTCAGTCAGATATTTTTCAGGAAGCCAAAAGATGATACAGGAAAGAAAACCGTAGAAGAGAAAGGGGTACTGATTATCCAGAGGCTGAAAGCAGGGGAGAATTTCTCTGCGCTTGCTAAAGAATATTCTGAAGATCCTTCAGGAAAGCTGGGTGGTCATCTCGGTTTTGTTAAAAAGAGCCATATCGCAAAAGAATTTAAGGAAGTACTTACTCATATGAAGACCGGGGATTTCAGCATGCCATTCTGGACTGAAAAAGGACTTCATATTATAAAACTTGATGAAAAAATCTCTGCACAGAATATTGACGAGGTAAAAGAGAATGTTCGCAAGCAATTAACAGAAGAGCAGTTCTTAGATAAATATAAAAGCTGGGTGAAGGGGTTAAGAGAAAAGGCTTACATAGAGATAAACATATAGGCATTTAAAATATTATGTCAATGTTGAAAATTGGTGTTCTTGCATCGGGGAGAGGTTCGAATTTCCAGTCAATCATAGATGAAATAGAGTCTCAACATCTGGATGCGGAGATAGTTCTCCTGATAACTGATAATCCTTCAGCGTTTGCTATAGAGCGAGCAAAAAAACATGGTGTTCACTATCTTATAATGAGGCCAAAGGAATTTCATTCAAAGGATGAATTTTTTATAAAAACAGCGGAGGAACTGAAGGAAAGGCATGTAGAGTTAGTGGTGCTCGCTGGTTTTATGAGGATTGTGAGAAAACCCCTCATAGATGCATTTCCCAACCGAATAATGAACATTCACCCTGCATTACTTCCGGCATTCCCCGGTTTACACGGACAGAGACAGGCCCTTGAATATGGTGCAAAAATATCTGGATGTACTGTCCATTTTGTAGATGAGGGCATGGATACAGGGCCTATAATCATACAGGCTGCAGTACCGATATTTCAGGATGATACAGAGGAGACCCTCTCTGAAAGAATACTGAAATACGAGCATAAGATATACCCTGAGGCTATACGATTATTTTCAGAAGAGAGAATAGAAGTGAAAGGAAGGATGGTGAGTATTAAAGGAGATACCTTTTCTGAAGCCTTCATTGTGAATCCAGCTATAAAGAAGAATCCTGAATAAGAAATTCTTTACTGGAGACAGGTTCGAGGTAAAAGAACATTCATGAGAATTTCAGGTGGTCTTGCAAAGGGAAGACAGACGGCTACAAAAAGACTATTATCAAGGGCACCAGGCGATGAAAGGCTCAGGCCAACTTCTTCCAAGGTAAGAGAAGCACTATTTGACATAATAAAGGATAACATTGAAGGAGCGAGCTTTGTTGACCTTTATGCCGGTACAGGGACTGTGGGACTTGAGGCATTGTCAAGAGGTGCAGATAAGGTTTTTTTTGTGGAGCCGGACGGATTGAGGATCAGGATGATCAAAAGGAATGTTGAGGAGTTTGGTTTTTACGACAAGGCAGGAGTAGTTAAGTGCAGGGCAGATGAATTTCTCAGAAAGGCACTTGATAAAAATGAACATTTCGACATTTTTTTCCTTGATCCACCATATCAGTCAGAGGAGATAATGAGAACTCTTCCGATAATTGGAGAAAAGGGACTTTTAAATAAGGGAGGCATTGTAATAATAGAGCACTACGTGAAAAAAAAATTGCCTGAAACAACCGGTCAATTAGAGATACGTAAAAGTTATAGATATGGAGATACAATGCTGACGCTTTACAGAAGTAAGGATGAAGGATGAGGGATGAAGCACAAAGCAAAAAGGAGGCAGACATTGACAAAGATTGCAGTCTATCCAGGGACATTTGACCCTTTTACTATTGCGCATTTAGAGATTGTGAAAAGAGGTCTCAGGATATTTGATGAGATTATCATCGCAGTTGCACCGAGTCAGAAGAAACAGCCGTTGTTCAGTCTTGAAGAAAGGCTTAGTATGATAAAAAAATCTGTGGAGGACATTGACGGTGTAGGAGTCGAGGCTCTTAATGGTCTGCTCGCAAATTATGTAAAGGATAAAAAAGGTGTTGCGATTATAAGAGGGTTGAGGGCGGTCTCTGACTTTGAATATGAAATGCAGATGGTAATGATGAACAGGAGGCTCAATGCAGAGATAGAGACAGTCTTTTTGATGCCGAGCGAGGAATATAGTTTCCTTACCTCGACTTCAGTAAAAGAAGTTGCTTCATTTGGTGGACCTGTGAAGGGTCTGGTTCCGGAAGTGGTTGAAAAGGCACTCAAAAAAAAGTTTAAGGTAATTGGAAACAAAGTGGAATAATTCTGAAAATAAGGTAAAGGTTAAGGTGAAGAATTTTCTAAATCTTAATCTTAACCTCAACCTTAACCTTTACCTATAAGTTGTTGGAGGGTTTAAGTTTTTTAAAGAGATTTGTTTGAAAATCTGACAATCAGGCTGATTAAGGCTTGTAATATTTCTTCTTCTTTGGCAGGTAGTCCTGCTCAACGTGTCCGCCATAATTGTGTGGATACTTATACCCTTCACCATGTCCTAATTTCTTAGCGCCGGGATAATGACTGTCCTTGAGATGGTCCGGAACCTCCATAGTCTCTTCAGTAGAGACATCTTCCATTGCTTCCTCTATAGCCTTATAACAGGCATTGCTTTTTGGAGCATTTGCAACATAAATAGTTGCCTGTGCAAGAGGTATTTTCGCCTCAGGCAAGCCGATGAATTCTACTGCTCTTAAAGCAGAGGTAGCAACGACAAGGGCCATTGGGTCAGCATTTCCCACATCTTCTGAGGCACAGATTACGATACGTCGAACAATGAATCGGGGGTCTTCACCGGCATAAAGCATCTTTGCAAGATAATACACCGCAGCATCGGGGTCTGAGCCGCGCATGCTTTTGATAAAGGCAGAGATGGTATCATAGTGCTGGTCGCCTTTTTTGTCATACAGTATATGCTTTTTCTGGATTGACTCTTCTGCAATATTCATTGTAATCCTTATGTGGCCATCGGTATCTGGTTCTGTTGTAAGACAAGCAATTTCTAATGACGATAAGGCCTTTCTCGCATCACCGTCAGACATTTCTGCAATATGGTCGAGTGCATCCTCATCAGCGACTATCGTAAGATTACCCAGCCCGCGCTCTTTGTCACTCATAGCACGGCTCACTATTTCTAATAGATCTTCCTTTGTGAGAGGTTTTAACTGGAACACTTGACCCCTTGAAAGAAGAGTCGAATTTACATAGAAGAACGGGTTTTCTACTGTAGCAGCTATGAGTGTTATATTCCCTTCTTCAACATCAGGGAGCAGGGCGTCTTGCTGGAGTTTATTAAACCGGTGAATCTCATCTAAGAAGACAATGGTGCGAATACCTTTTGCCGTTCTATTTTTTGCATGCTGTATCACCTTTCTGAGTTCATCAAGACCAATAGTGGCTGCATTAAGCCATTCAAAATGTGCCTTTGTCCTGTGAGCGATTATTTTTGCAAGAGCTGTTTTACCAGTTCCAGGCGGCCCGTACAAGATGAGAGAGGTGATTCTGTCCGCTTCTATAGCCCTTCGTAATAATTTCCCCTGACCAAGGATGTGTTTCTGTCCGACATATTCGTCAAGTGTTCTTGGACACATGCAGTAAGCAAGAGGAGGTGTAAGAGGTTCTTTTTCGAATAGTGCCATGTCTTATGTTTGCTGATAGAGCAAGGGTTTTTCAAGCAATATTCATTATTTAGATTTGATATGTTGAAGGCATTTAGAAAATGATATACTATGTTTCTCATGGCTTCTTTCTATGTCCTCTTAGCTCTATTCATCTGGAGCTCTCTCGGGGTAGTGGTCAGGCTCTCGAATGTTCCAATACATGTTCTCATTTTTTATTCTACCCTTGTGAGCATCATTATTCAGGGCATAGTCTTAACCAGAAAAAAATACAGAATAAACTTTCCAAAGGGCAAGGAGTTTCTTTATCTGCTCATTTTAGGTCCAATTGTGCTTCTTAATAACTTCACGTTTTTTTATGCATTCCACAAGACTACCATTGCCAATGCAGTACTTACCCATTATATTGCCCCTGTGCTTGTTGCCTTTCTGGCACTGATATTTCTGAAAGAGCCGTTAACAAAGAGAATTATAATCTCGATAGGTATTGCAAGCATTGGTTTGTGGATTATGGTGGGCGTAGAACCAGAAGGTTTTATTGACTTAATAAGTCATCCTGACAGAGATACAGTGGGTATTCTCTTCGGACTCCTTTCAGGGGTTGCATATGCAGTAATTATTATTATCGTAAGAGTCTTTGCGCAGAGCTATAATCCTGTTGTGTTAGCTTTTTCTCAAAACCTTATTATAGCCATTATGCTTCTTCCCTTTGTGAGCAGCTTTCCAGTTCAGGCTTTATGGAGTTTTGTCCTCTTAGGTGCTCTGCATTCAACTATTGCACCCATATTGTATTTCAGAGGGATGCGTAAGTTGACGGCAAACAGGACTGCGGTACTTGGCTATATTGAGCCTGTTGGTGCTATAATTTTTAGCATGGTATTCTTAAATGAGATGTTGACACTGAGCGTTGTGATCGGTGGATTACTGATAATATTTTCCGGGTATATTACATTAAAAGGAGGTTAATGTGCAAAAACTCATTCCTATAGTTTTATTGTTCACACTCATCATCCCTTTTAAAGCAGGTGCAGATGAAATTATAAAAAAGGATGAATCGCTTAATCTGGAGCGATGTATTGAAATAGCCCTTAAAAAACATCCAAATATCATTGCTGCACTAAGCACAGTGGATATAAGTCAGAGCAAAATCGGTCAGGCAAGGGCCAATTATTATCCACAGTTAAACTGGTTATCAGGCTATAGTAAATTTAATGCTTTAGTTGGTTCAAGAGGCGAGGTTGCTGTCACTACAGATCGTACATTTGATGATTATACCAGCAGCTTTAACCTGAGCCAGAATATATTTGATTTTGGTAAAACCGCAACGAATGTGAAGATTCAGAGGTTTAATCTGGATTCTTCCCGTTCAGATCTCGAGAATGTAACAGACCAGATAATTTTTAATGTGAAACAGGCATATTATGGAGTACTGCAGGCAAAGAGAAACAGGGATGTTGCTGCAGAAACGATGAAACAATTCGAGCTACACCTTGAACAGGCAAAGGGATTTTTTAAAGTAGGCACGAAGCCGAAATTTGATGTCACAAAGGCAGAAGTGGATTTGAGTAATGCAAAACTGAATCTGATAAAGGCGGGAAACGCACTCAGGGTAGCACGGGTAACCCTCAATAATACAATGGGTATCACTGTTGCCCCTGACTATTATGTTATTGATAACCTTACATTTAAAAAATATGAGATTGAATTTGTAAAGGCATTGGAAATGGCATATAGCAATAGACCAGATCTCAGATCAGTCATTGCTAGAAAAGAGGCAGCAGGAGAATCCATCGAACTTGTAAAGAAAGATTACTATCCAAGTTTATCTGGTAATGCGAGTTACAACTGGTCGGGGACAAAGGTTACTTCTTTAGATAATGGGTGGAGCATTGGGGCAACCCTCACATTTCCCATATTCAGTGGTTTTCTGACTAAATATCAGGTAGAAGAATCAAAGGCAAACCTGAATGTTCTCAAGGCAAATGAAGAGTCATTGCGGCAGGGAGTATTCCTTGAGGTTCAACAGGCATATCTCAATTTACAGGATGCAGAGGAAAGGATTCCCACTGCTGAACTTGCGGTAAGGCAGGCAGAGGAAAATCTTGATATTGCTAATGGAAGGTATGCAGCCGGCGTGGGTACCCCGATTGAGGTTACCGATGCACAGGTTGCATATACAAGTGCAAAGACAGCATATATCCAGGAGCTTTATGATTATAAAGTTGCTCAGTCGAGTCTTGAGAAGGCAATGGGGGTCAAATGAAGAAGAAGATATTGATTGGTATCGTCATTGTTGTAGTCCTTGGCATAGCTGCATTCATTGTATTCAGCAGTAAAGAAACTGAATTGAAATTCAAAACAGAGAAGATTACCAAAGGTGATATAGAGGCAACTGTTACTGCTACAGGTACTGTGAATGCGGTAACCACAGTTCTTGTTGGCACTCAGGTTTCAGGGACTATCAAACAGATATATGTTGATTTTAATTCTCCTGTAAAACAGGGACAGTTGATCGCTCAGATAGATCCGTCTACTTTTGAGGCACAGGTGCAGCAGGCAAGAGCAAATCTCCTTTCAGCAAAAGCCAATGTGGAGAAGGCAGAGGCTTCCCTCCTTGATACAAAGAGAACGATGGAAAGAAATAGAGAACTCTTTTCAAAAAACCTTATTGCGAGAAGTGATCTGGATACCTCAGAGACAAATTATGATGCAGCAAAAGCCCAGGTAAGCGCTACAAAGGCTCAGGTTGCACAGACAGAAGCAGCTTTAGAATATGCAGCAACGAACCTCAGGTATACAAGGATACAGTCTCCTGTGAACGGAATTGTAGTGTCAAGGAATGTGGATGTCGGACAGACTGTGGCTGCAAGTTTTCAGACCCCGACGCTGTTCAATATTGCCCAGGATCTGACAAAGATGCAGATAGACACGAATGTAGGCGAGGCAGATATAGGAAAAGTAAATGTGAAACAGGATGTTGAATTTACCGTTGATGCCTATCCGGATATTACCTTTAAGGGCAGAGTGTCACAGGTCAGAAATGCACCCATAACTGTGCAGAATGTGGTCACGTATGATGTAGTTATTTATGTGGACAATCCTGAATTCAAACTCAAGCCAGGGATGACAGCCAATGTGTCAATAATCATATCAAGTAAAAAAGATGTTCTCAAAATACCGAATACTGCGTTGAGATTCAGGCCTTCTGAGGCAATAAAAAATAAAGGGACAACCCAACCAAAAGGTCCCGGTGTCTGGATAGTCGAAAATAATAAACCAAAGCGTGTAAAGGTAGAGACTGGCATAAGTGACGGGAATTATACAGAGGTTGTCTCCGGTGAGATAAATGAAGGGCAGGAAATAATAGTGGAATCATCGGCAAAAACAAAAGCTCAGCCTGGAACTGGTAGTTTAGGGCGTGGTCTGCGGTTCTAACATGGCACTCATTGATGCGCGAGAAATTACGAAAGTCTATAAACTTGGAGATGTTGAGGTAAATGCCCTCTACGGAGTGTCACTTACCATTGAGAGAGGTGACTTTGTTGCGATAATGGGCCCATCAGGATCTGGTAAATCAACGTTTATGAATATTCTTGGCTGTCTTGACACTCCGACAAGTGGGCATTATCTTCTGGAGGGGACTGATACTGCTCAACTTAACAGGGATGAACTGGCAGGGATAAGAAACAACAAAATTGGTTTTGTTTTTCAAGGATTTAATCTGCTCCCACGGACGTCAGCCCTCGAGAATGTTGAATTGCCGTTGCTCTACAATGGTATTCCCGCAAAGGAAAGAAGACAGAAGGCAATTACAGCCATTAAGTCTGTTGGACTGGAAGGAAGGGAAGATCATCATCCAACGCAGCTTTCAGGTGGACAGCAGCAGAGGGTTGCAATCGCAAGGGCACTTGTAAATGATGCACCCATAATCCTCGCAGATGAGCCAACAGGGAACCTCGACACAAAGACAAGCTCTGAGATAATGGAGCTTTTTGTGAAACTTAACAAAGAGTCAAATATTACTATAATACTGATAACACACGAGAGTGATATTGCAGCCTACAGCAGGCGTATAATAAAATTCTTAGATGGATGTGTTATCAGTGATGAACCAATGAGGAAATTATGATTAACATGCCTTCAACAATAAAAATTTCTTTTAGGGCCTTAAGGGTGAATAAGATGCGTTCAGCCCTTACTATGCTTGGAATCATTATCGGAGTTGGTGCGGTTATTGCCATGCTTGCTGTTGGCACAGGCGCGAGTCAAAAGATATCTGAGCAGATTGCGAGCATAGGGAGTAATTTGATTATAGTGATTCCAGGAGCAACGACTGCAGGAGGAGTGAGAATGGGTATGGGAACCCAACCTACACTTACCATGGGCGATGCAGAGGCGATACAGAGGGAATGCTCTGCAGTATTAGATGTTGCTCCTGACCTCAGTGGGGTTGCACAGGTTGTGTATGGCAATCAGAATTGGTCAACAGGGGTGAGGGGCAGTACACCAAGTGTATTGAATGTCAGAGACTGGCCACTTGCTGAGGGGAGAGCATTTACAGAACAGGACATCAAAAGTGCTTCAAAGGTTTGTCTACTAGGTCAGACTGTTATAGAGAACCTTTTTGGAGATATAGACCCAATTGGTAAGATAGTAAGAATAAAGAATGTTCCGTTTACAGTGATAGGTGTGCTTGATAGAAAAGGCCAGACCCCTACAGGTCAGGATCAGGACGATACTATCTATGTCCCTCTCACGACAGCACAGAAAAAGCTTTTCGGAACTACATTCCCTGGTATGGTGAGAACAATAACAGTTAAGGCAAAAAGTACAGAAGCATTGTCTGATGCTGAAAAACAGATAACAGAACTACTCAAACAGAGGCACCGCATAGGTCCAAAACAGGAGAATGATTTTACAGTGAGAAATCTTACTCAGATGATGCAGGCTGCAGAAGAGTCAACAAAGGTCATGACGTTATTACTTGGAGCAATAGCCTCTGTTTCTCTCCTTGTTGGAGGTATAGGGATAATGAACATCATGCTCGTCTCAGTCACAGAGAGGACAAGGGAGATTGGAATAAGAATGGCTGTCGGTGCAAAAACTTGGGACATAAGACTGCAGTTCATTATCGAAGCAGTCACATTATCATTAATCGGCGGCATTGCTGGTATCGTTGCTGGAGTGTCTGGTTCAAAAGTAATATCCATGATCGCAGGCTGGGCAACAATCGTTTCGCCCCTATCCATACTTCTTGCCTTTAGCTTTTCCGGATTGGTAGGTATATTCTTTGGGTTTTATCCTGCATATAAGGCATCACTTCTTAACCCGATAGATGCATTAAGGTATGAATAACAATATAGAGCAAAGAGCAAAGAGCTAAGAGCTAATTATTATGGATCCTGTTACACACGGCCTTGCAGGCGTTACACTCGGACATCTCGGTTTCAAGAGAAAAGCAGCCTTTCTGGTAATTCTTCTGTCTGCAATTGCTCCGGACATTGACTATATCACCAGACTCTGGGGAGCGGATGTCTTTCTAAGATACCACAGGGGTATAACACACGGAGTACTTGCATTGCTCGTAGTGCCTACGATAATCGGGCTTATAGCTGGTTACAGGAAAGGGTTTTTCTATTATTTTTTCATAGCTTTTCTCAGCTATGCTGTCCATCTCTTTATGGATCTCACCACACAGTATGGAACAAGAATCCTCTCACCACTTGACTGGGAACTGTATTCACTCGACCTGATGTTTATCATAGACCCGTATATAACAATAGGTCTTCTTCTGTCAGTTATCCTGTGCAGTGTTAACAAAAAGAAGGCAACACTTATAGCGGTTACTACAGTATTTCTTGTTATTACGTATACAGGTGGCAGGTATTATCTCCATGGGAAGACAAAAGAATTTTTGAAAGAGCGACTTGAAGCTCATACATATAAGCTATGCCCTCTGCCAAATGATTTTCTCAGATGGTGGTTTGTGGTAAGGTCTGGCAATGAGTTTAAGGTAGGCTTTGCAGACCTTTTTACAAGAAGGATTTGTGTGCATGAAACATATAAGGTACACAATAATGACCCATTTATTGAGAGGTCGAAAAATGAAAGAGTTGTAAGAAACTTTCTTTATTTTGCAAGGTATCCATATGTTGAGGTGAGAAGTGATGACAGGATGACCACAGTCACATGGCGCGAGCTCTCGTTTGCCATAAGACCCGAGGACCATTTTGTCGCAAAGGTTTTTTTTGATAAAAAGGGGAACGTAATAACATCATACTTCAAGTTTTAAACATTTTACTGATAAACCATTGAAGCAATTTTGACAGTCAGATCTCCCAGCATGTTAGTATAGCTTCCCATTTCGTTATCGTACCAACCATAGATTACTGCCTGGGTAACGGGTATCTCTATAGTGGTTGGATTTAAATCCACAAGGACATCGCTTGGTATTTTATGAAACCTACTAAGGTCTAAAGAAATATTGGCGGTTCTTGTATGTGTTTCGTGTCCTTCAATAATGGCAGCAGGTCCATAAAGCCCAATTATGTCTGAAGATACATTCTGTTCATCAGTATATTTTATGTAACCCCTCTTTTCCTTTTCCGCGACGTCACGATAAATGTTGTTAATGAGGTTTCGATTAATAGAGGGGTGTTCTGATTCCTCATATAAAGCAACTACCAGGATAATGAGAGATCCGGTAGTAACAGGGATACGCACTGATTCTGCAATAAATCCTATCTTATTCATTTCAGGGATTACCAGCCCAAGGGTCTTAGCAGCTCCTGTAGTAGTGAGAATGATATTATTCATGATGCTTCTATTTTTTCTGAGGTCGGTAGCCCCAGTCTTTGGTAGCCTGTCAAGCACCTCTTGAGTACCAGTAGCAGCATGGACTGTAGCCATAGAAGCACTGAGTATTTTTTTAGGACCAAAGTAATCTAAAAGCGGCTTAATCATATATGCAAGACAGGTAGTCGTACAGGATGCACCTGAGATAACATGGTGTTTAGTGTGGTCATACCTATCATCATTAATACCCATTACGATGGTTGTTGCATCCTCAGGCATTGAAAGACCTTTCTCTTTGATCTTAAAAGGTGCTGAGACAATGACCTTCTCTGCACCTGCCTCTAAGTGACCTCGTGCAGAACCTTCTTTGACATCAGGAGGAGTAGCAGGGCTGGTAAATTTCCCTGTTGCCTCAATAACCACTTTTACACCGTTCTCCCTCCAGGGTATATGTCCTGGGTTACGGGATTCCCGCAGTATCGTGACCGGTATGCCATCTATCAACATGGTGCCTTTGTCTTCATCAAGATTTTCAATGATCCTTTTTGCTCTATATCCGTAAAGATAGCGATGTAATGCCCCATAGGTAGAGTCCTTTTCAATATAGAGAGCAATGTCTTCAAGCGTCGTTCCTGCGTTTCTACCGATGTTTACAATAATTTCTGAAAAATATTTTCTCCCTATCTGATGCCAGAGGGTCAATTTCCCAATTCTCCCCAGACCGTTAATACCCAGTATAGGCTTATTTTCAGGTATCATTTTTACTTTTATCCCTTCAGTCATCTTTTTATACCCCCCTTACGATTAGTTAATTAATTTCATTTTCTCTTACTTAATACTACATAGGGTTCAAGGGGTCGAGGATTCAAGGATTCTAGTGATTATTTTTTAAAACTTGAACCCTTGAACCCTTGAATCCTCCAGTATTACGCTAAAATTCTTACTTCCTTTACCTGATGCTTGCCTGAATAAACTGAGCCATTTCGACCATCGATGCTTAAAAAATCACCCACCTTTATTATTTGCCGATTAAATTTACACCTCTTTTCATATTCCCATACAGCCAATTTATTACAACCTACCACACAGGTCTTTCCAAGTCGATTGACAATAATGGCAGCGTGAGAAGTTGAACCACCCCGAGCGGTGAGCAATCCATCTGCTGCTGAAATATGTCTAATGTCATCGGGGACGGTATCTGATCTGATTAAAATAAGAGGTGTAGATGGATCCTTTTCCCTGAATTTATGGATATCATCTAAATCAAAGACAACTCTGCCACTAAGGGCACCGCCGCCAACTCCGATCCCGCTGGAAAGGTAGCTGGATGACAGCTCTTGAGATGGCACAAAGGCCATAAAACTTTCTCTTCTTGCAACAGCCATATCCCGTGCCTGCAAGATGTAAAGATTCTCTTTATTTTCCCCTTCAAAGGTGAACTCAATCTCCTGAGCTCCCCATCTCTCTTTATAGATTAAGTCCTTGATTGTTTTTAACAAAGCATTATATATGTCAGGAAAACCATCCTCAAGTGAGATGTCAGATGTTCTCTCTTCGATATACTTTTGTTCATTGGATAGGGGTAGCGTCTTTACCAGTCCTGAAACCACGTCTTCCCCTTGTGACTTTATGGCAAAATCACCCCATAACATAACCCTGTCTCCTGCTTCCTGAGGATTGCGGGTGAAAAGCACACCTGTCCCCGAATTAACATCTAAATTACCATAGACCATTGCCTGTACGATGACGGCGGTACCCCAGTGTTCTGATAAGCCCAGTATCTCGCGGTAGGCCTGAGCCTTCTTTGAAAACCATGATTGAAAGACCTGATCAATTGCTATATCGAGCTGTAATTTTGGATCATCAGTTATTTCTATTCCTTTATCCTTGATGTAATCTCGATACGCTAATGCTACCTCTTTCATCTGCTCAGGTGTGAATTGAATTTTTCTTACAACTTTATATTTTCTTTTAAAAGAATTGATTATGTCATCGAATTTATCTCTTTCCATACCAAAAGACATTCCCCAACATTGTAAAAAACGACGATAGCAGTCCCAGGCAAACCAGGGTTTAGCTGTCTGTCGAATTAATCCTATGACAGTGGATTCATTAAGCCCTACATTTAAGAAAGAATGCATCATACCAGGCATAGAGATTGCTCCTCCGCTTCTCACTGATACAAGTAGAGGATTTGCAGGGCCACCGAATCTCTTACCTGTTGACGCTTCAAGTCTGGTAATTTGTTCTTCAATTTTTCTATTGAGATGTTCCCGGGCATATCGAAACTTATTGATTGCCTGCAGGCACCGAAATACCTCGGTAGTTATGATAAAACCATAAGGAACAGGTATCCCCAAGGATGCCAGTTTTACCAGGTAATATCCTTTGTTGCCCAAATGAATCCTGTCATTCGTAGCACTGTTAGGGATATGAATACCTGATAGTGCCTTTTTAGGATCATAGCTCATTAATAAGTCCAGATTCTGTATATCCAATCCCTCTGCTTGTTCAAATAATGTTTTTAAGCTCTTACTGATGAAGTTATCCAATTGCTGAAGCCCAAAGGAGCTGGCCACAACCTCCCGGAGAAACTGCTCTGATACCTTATTGATAAACTCAAATTCATTCTCTATCTTATGAGGTTCAAGATATTTAAGTAGTATATTTTCAGCACTTAGTTGAAGGATAATCTGTTTGAGGTTATTCTTGTGGATGCCGGTATAATAGGCATTAAGAATGTCCTTAACAGCCTCTGAGAAGCTCCTGAATATGTCAATATACTGGGAGAAAGAGAACCTCCTTACCTCCAGTGCCCCGGATAATAGTTCCAGCGTGTTTTCCAGTCTGTTTGAGAATACACCATCTAATTGCAAGGCCTTGAAAAATAAATTCACATATTTCTTAATTTGGAAAAGGGTAGCCCTTGTGATAAATCTGAGATTAAATGAGTCTACTAATTCCTCAAAAAGGGTGTTAGCCAGGTTTTCCAGACGGAAAGTCAAGGACAGGGCATCGAATTTTCTCTCATGATATGAACCGTACACTGAGGGAATGCCTGCAGCAAAATGTCTTTTACGAAATATATTCTCAATAGGCTCATAACTTTCAGAGGAGAGGATAATATCTTTTAAAAGGTGCAAGTAATTCAGGATACTTTCAAGACGTTTACAAATACTGCCTTCTTCTAAGATACTGATTAATGAATCAGTATTCGGAAGTCCTAATCCTAGAGCACATTTTAAATGGTCTTTGATATTTTGTGTATCTAATCTATATTTTTTATTCAGCAATTGATAAAACTTAATAGCCAGATATGCTCGTTTCTTTTCCTTTTCAGAGACATGGGGAATATTCTCAATCGATGCATTGATTTCTTGCTCTGATAAACGAAGAAGATCTATTACAGTAGAGATTTTCTTATTTTCAAAAATAGAATTTACAATTATACTGATCTCATCTATATAGGGACCGGATATGGTGATTTGATGAAAAATATCTTCGGGTATGAATCTCTCTAAAGGCCCTTTATCCTTTGTCTGCCAGAATTTTATAATTTCTTCAATAAAATCTACTATACGAGTACTGCTTTCAACATGGCTTTGTTTGCGTAAAAAATGCACCAGGGGATCAGCCCTGCCTGCAATCTCATCTATTTCTATGGAGACCTCCCGTAAGGCCCCTTCAGCATTGATCTCGCTGAAATAGACAGGGAATAACTTTGCGAGTTGCTTCACTAAATGATAAACGGGTTTGATATCGCTATTTAAGAGTTTGGTGATGTCCTTCTGAAAAACGTCTGTATCACTTATGTGAACTCCACCCAACCTTAGATTGATAATTAAGGCTGAGATAAGTGATTTAGACCACTTCGGTCTGTTCTCGATTAACTCAAGCCAGACACGAATATTTTTTAAATGAGCCTGGTTAGATTTGACCTGCCATTCATCGGTGACACCCTTTATCTTTGGGTACTGGAATCCAAGGGAAATAATTTTCTGAATATAGTATTCAACGAGATTACTATTACCCAGATTTAATATCTCGTTACCGATACTCTGGATACAATAAAGAGATGTTTCAGGGTACCTGATGAGGCTATTTTTCAAGGCCTCAACGGTTTCAGAGAGGGTTGTCTTCAGTTGTTCAACCTCCTCCATTTTAATAATGAGGCAAAGTGTGCGGTTAATCTCTCTGAGGGCATATTCATGGATGCTGAAAAGACCTTTAGTTTTTATAATCTTGAGGAGATATGTCATTTTTAAGTTGAGGTTCTTACGCATATCATCTGTTTGGGCTAACAGAGGAGTTAGATCCTCATAGAATCTCACTAATTGCATATAACCGGGTAATTCCAAGAGTTCTTTCAAACGCGTGTATTGATCTGGAGATTTTTTAAGGCTGTTTAAGTGGAGGATTAATTCTTTTAAGTTAGAATGTGATATTGGATAAAATAATTCTTCTAATTGTTTGTATTCTTTATCGCTCAAGGTATCATCTATCTTCTGTTTAAACCATATTATCGGATCTTCTTCATCCAGCCAATATTCGTACGTTGTTAAAAGAGATCTGAGAAGGAGGTCATTAAACACTTCGACATCAAAATCTGGAGACATTTTTTCAAGTATGATCCGGCCAATTTTTTTCAACTGATGCGGGTTAGTGGTGAGGAAAAAAAATTGTTCTTCCTCTAATCGATAAAGTCTGGAGAAACATTCCTGAAGTATCGATGCATATTTGCGGAGGTCATGATTACCATCTATCATGATTTTCTCTAAGTAAAACATAAGACTATCAATGGCTGCCTGCTGGACATGACTATCAGGAGCGTTTGTTGCCTCTAAAAAGACATCTACAATAATCTTGATTGCCTCTATTCCCTTTTCATGGGTATCATGTAAATTGAAATTTTTTAATGCATAGGCGCGCATCTCTTTTACGATAAAACCCCAATTTTTAAGAGGGCTATTTAATTCACATAATAGTGGTTCAGTGGTACTCAGGAGGCCTGGATAGTCTTTAACCACTTCTCGTAGGATTTCGTATTTTGATGTAATTGCTACCTGTGTATTTGAGGCCATTTTCAATCCCCCTTTTTTTCATTATATAATAGAATGTATGGATTTTTATATAATCTCTGCTTTTTTAGAAAAGCAAATATAGGAAAGGCTGTCTCAGAGTATTCTCACATGAAAATCTGCGAGATATTTACAAGCATACAGGGAGAGTCAAGTTATGCGGGTATGCCGTGTACCTTCATAAGGATGACTGGCTGTAATCTCAGGTGTTCTTACTGTGATACAGCCTATGCATATGATGAAGGGAAGGAACTTTCGGGAGACGAGATTATGAGCGAGGTTAAACATGCCGGTATAAACCTCGTTGAAATTACTGGTGGGGAACCACTCCTTCAGGAAGCAGTGTATCATCTCATAAAAAGACTGCTTGATGAGGGCTATAATGTTCTGGTAGAGACAAATGGATCAATAAATATAAAAGAGATTGACAGAAGGGCAGTGGTCATCCTTGATGTAAAGACACCAGGCAGCGGGATGAGTGAAGAAATGGATTTTTCAAACCTTAATGATTTGAATAATACCGATGAGGTAAAGTTTGTCATTACAAACAGAAAAGATTATGAGTGGGCAAAGGAGATACTATTTAGATTTAACTTGATAAATAAATGTAATGTTCTCATTTCTCCTGCATATAGAATTCTCCCTCCAGAAGACCTTGCAAAGTGGATGCTCGAAGACAGACTTAAGGCACGTCTGAACCTGCAGCTTCATAAATGCATTTACAGTTCTGATAGAAAGGGAATATGAACTATCTCTAATCTTTTTTACCTTTTCCCTTTCCTTTGTCTTCTTTTCCTTCTCCTTTACTCTTTATCTTTTCTTTTTCTCCCTTCTTTCCTTTTTTAATTTCCTCATTTATCACTATGAAGGTTTTGCCTTGTTCTCTCAGTTGTATCACTTTTTCAGGTGGATTATTGTAATGTGCTGATATAAATCTAAGATTCACAAGGTTTATCACATCATCATCACCGAGCACTATTTTCTTCCATTCCTTTCTGGGTTTCTTTTTGTAATATCCATATGCCTTTCCATAGGGAGGGCCAACAACAACAGTCTCTTTAACAGGAACATAGAATATTTCTGGGCTCAGACCGTAATGCAATGTAATATCTATCCATGTCTTTCCTCTCAATCTGAGGTCTATTATGGTTGCAGGCTTTACACGAGCCCTTTTCGCAATAAAGAAGACAACAGGAATCTCTTCATCAGGTATATGCCTTTTTTTGATAACTATTACCTCTCTCTCTGGCACTCTGTAATAATCTCCAATTGCAAGATAGAAGCTTCTTAGTCCTTCATCTCCAATGGAGATTCCCATATCCACGGTGGCTTCGGAATTAAACCCAACAGATAAAAAGATAAAGGTAAAAAGGACAAATAAGATATGCATAGGTTCCTCCTTTTAAACTTTGAATAAAATTATACTTTCAAAATAGATGGATGTAAATATGATAGTTATAAATTTAGAAAATGTATGTAAAAGGTGAATTTGGTTTATTGTTTTTAGTAAATGCACAAAAGGTTGACAAGCAAGGCTTTTAATGGTAAGATGTGACCATGAAAAGTACGCTGATACTTATTGGAATTCTATTGTTTCTTTTCCCTTCTGCATATGCAGACATCTATAAGTACACAGATGAACATGGTGTGGTCTGCTATACAGATGCTCCTTTAGGGAAGAAAGCGGATAGGATTGTTAAAGAGAAAACAGTTTCTCCCACTCCTCAGCAGAAGGCTGTCCGTATAGATTCTCAGGGCACTTCAGGTTATCACAGTATCATCCATGAGAAAGCAACAAAATACAGCTTAGATCCCTCTCTCGTAAAGGCAGTAATAAAGGCTGAGTCTAACTGGAACGAGAGAGCAGTTTCGAGAAAGGGCGCAATGGGTCTCATGCAGCTCATGCCTACCACCGCAAACGAAATGGATGTGAGGAATCCATTTAATCCTGAGGAAAATATCGAGGGTGGTACAAGATATTTAAGGTATCTCCTTGAAAGATATAATGGTGACCTTACACTGGCACTTGCTGCATATAATGCAGGGCCAAAAAGAATAGATACATTTGGCACAGTACCCCCTATCACAGAAACACGGCAGTATGTAAATCGAGTTCTTGCCCTATATAATGGCAGGCTTTCCTATGCTTTTGACGGAGAAACAGCAAAGCAGAAAAGACCAGAACCAATTTATAAAGTTGTCCTCCAGGATGGCACTGTTCTCTTCACAAATTCTCCCCTCTTCAAGACAAACGTTTCAAGGTTTTAGATGTCCCCTGATAGGGTCTCTCTTCAGGAAGAGATACTGAAATTAAAAGAGCAAAGACGTGCTCTCATCCTTTCGCACAATTACCAGAGGGACGAGGTTCAGGATAGTGCAGATTTTGTGGGTGATTCCCTTGAGCTCTCAAGGACAGCAGCTTCAATAGACTGCGAGGTGATCGTATTTGCAGGCGTGAATTTCATGGCAGAAAGTGCTTCAATCCTTTCACCGGATAAAACAGTTCTTCTCACCGAAAAAGACGCAGGGTGCCCGATGGCTGACATGATACATGTAGATTCACCGAGATGGGAACGGAAAAAATTCCCTGGATTTGATAATCCACCTCCTTACCTATACCCGCCTGAATTTACGTTGAGAGACATAAAGGCTCAATATCCAGGTGTGCCTGTTGTTGCCTATGTGAATACAACTGCTGATGTGAAAGCAGAGAGTGATATATGTTGCACATCTGCCAATGTAGTAAAGGTTATTGAGTCGCTGCCTGATGAAAAGGTAATATGTATTCCTGATAGAAACCTCTCTATGTGGGCTCAGCAGAATACGAAAAAAAAGGTCATTGCATGGGACGGCTACTGCCATGTACATGAGCGGGTAACACCAGAAGATGTTAAGAAGGCAAGGGAAGAACATCCAGAAGCACTTGTGATTGCCCATCCAGAGTGCAGGCTTGATGTGCTGGAGCTTGCAGACCATGTCACAAGTACATCAGGAATGCTCAGGTTTGCATCAGCCTCTTCAGCAAAGGAGTTTATCATTGGTACTGAGATTGGGCTTTTGTATAGACTCAGAAAGGAAAACCCTGATAAAATATTTTATCCGTTAAGAAGAGATATGATCTGCCCTAACATGAAAAAGACTACGCTGAATAGTGTGCTCAGGGCTTTGAAAGAAAACACATATATCATTAAGGTGCCTGAAGAAATAAGAATTCCTGCGAAAAGGGCACTGGACAGAATGCTCGAGATAAGGTAAGGAGGCTGCATTGGACATTTTTGCAAGGATAGCTGAAAGGCTTATCAGAGAGGCGATGGAGAATGGTGAGTTTGACAACCTCGAAGGAGCAGGAAAGCCTCTGAATTTTGCAGATGAGACGTGGATCCCAGAGGATTTACGAATCGCTTACAGGGTTCTGAAAAATGCAGGCTACATTCCACCAGAGATTGAGCTGAGAAATGAGATAATAAACATGTCTTCATTAATAAATACAATTGATGATGACAAAGAGAGACTCAAGAAAATCAAGGAGCTCAATTTTATACTCCTGAAACTCAATACGATGCGTAAAAGCCCTTTTGACCTTGATAATTTTCCAGAATATGAGAGAAAAGTTGTAGATAAGCTGACCGGTGGCCTCTGATCACGTATAATGGTTACAAAATGTTTACAATCCCACCTATGAATAGTCATTTTGGCTCGGAGATAAAAAATGAAACGCTGTAAGTCATTGAATTTTAAAAGGGTTATGGCGGGGTGGACGGGACTTGAACCCGCGACCTCTGGCTTGACAGGCCAGCGTTCTAACCGGGCTGAACTACCACCCCTGGTAGGCGGAACAGGGATT
>JAGVMY010000044.1 GCA_020053565.1 Thermodesulfovibrionales bacterium | reverse complement strand
GTTAGGAAAGATGTTAAGACCAGGGAATGTTGTGGGTCTTTATGGTGAGCTTGGCAGCGGAAAAACAACAATGGTCAAAGGGATAGCACGTGCATTAGGCATTGAAGAAAAAGAGATCATGAGTGCAAGCTTTACAATAATTACTGAATATGATTCAACCCCGCCTTTTTCCCATATAGACTTATACAGGATTGAGAAAGACTCAGAACTTGATGAGGTGGGTTTTTGGGAACACATAGGAGGCAGTAATATCTCAGTTATTGAATGGGCTGAAAAGGCTGAAAGCATGTTGCCTGAAGACCTGATAAGGGTCGGGTTAACATCTGTTGGTGAAGAAGTAAGAGAGATAACAATAGAGGGTGGAGATGAAAAAGATTGGAATAATTTGTAAGATCGGAAGACCAGAGACACCTAAAACAGTGAAGGAACTTTTACTGTGGCTCAAGCAGAGAGGTTATGAGACCTATGTTGACCTCGAAACCGCATCAGCCTTGAAAACAGAGGGAACGCCTCGGGCACTGATACCTTCTTTAGTAGATATGATTATTGTCCTGGGTGGAGACGGGACGATGCTCAGTGTGTGCACGCTTGCAGGAGAAAAAGGAGTTCCAATCCTTGGTATAAATTTAGGGACTCTCGGATTTTTGACAGAAGTTCAGGTGGATAAACTTTATGAGACTGTAGAGAAGGTGCTTTCTGGTGAATGTTCTATTGAGGAGCGGCTCATGCTTATCACACACGTCCTGAGACAGGGCAAACAAATTGCAGAATACACTGCCATGAATGATGTGGTGGTTACGAAAGGGGCTTTTGCGAGGATACTCTACCTTGAAACATATATAAACCATAAGTATGTTACCACCTTTAAGTCTGATGGTCTAATAGTCTCTACACCCACCGGCTCTACTGCGTACTCTCTTTCAGCAGGAGGTCCTATCCTCTATCCTACACTGAACAGTATCGTATTAACACCGATATGCTCACATATGCTCGCAAATAGACCGATAGTCCTGCCTGATGATGTCCTGATAGATATAGTCCTCAGGTCATGGAGCGAAGAAGTCTTTCTTACCCTTGATGGCCGCGCCGGTTGCCCATTAAATAAAGATGATGTTGTGAAAGTGGGGAAGGCATCTTATAAAGCAAAACTTATCATACCGAGCGACAGGGATTACTTCCAAACCCTGAGGACGAAATTAAAATGGGGAGAGAGATAGAAATAAAGTAGAGAGTGGTCAGCCAACAGTAATCAGAGAAAGTCAAATGCAAAAACAGATAATAAAAAATATTAAGGCAGTTCTTGAATTTTATAATGCACTGGGTTTTGAAAGACTGCCAATAAAGGGAGCAGCGGATAGTCAGTTAACAGTCAATAGTCGAGAGCCAGAAGTCAGAGGTCAGAAGGCTCACGACTCACGACTCAATGCTCTCGGGACATCACTTGACAAAGAAGCTGCCCTTAAGGCACTGAGAGAGGAAATTGGTGAGTGTAATCGGTGCAGGCTTTCAAAGGATAGGACGCATATTGTTTTTGGAGAGGGCAATCCTCGTTCAAGGCTTATGTTTATTGGTGAGGCGCCAGGAAAAGAAGAGGACCTTCAGGCGAGACCTTTTGTAGGTGATGCAGGTATGCTCCTCACAAGGCTTATAGAGAAGATGGGATTTAAGCGGGAGGATGTGTATATTGCGAATATAGTAAAGTGCAGACCACCAATGAACCGTGACCCTGAAAAAGATGAAATAGAACAATGCAGAAATTTTGTAGAGAGACAGATAGAGATTATAAATCCTGAGGTAATCATGTGCTTGGGTCGTATCTCTGCCCAGACGCTCATCGGAAACGTAGGGTTAAAAATCAGCGCGATACGGGGTAAATTTTTTGACTATAAGGGAATTCCCTTAATGCCCACATTCCATCCTGCCTATCTTATCAGGAATCCCAAGGATAAGTGGCTCACATGGGAAGATGCACAGAAGGTACTGGAAAAGTTTAAAAAGTAAAGTTAAGAAAGAGGTGAAGTCTAAATGAAAACACTATGGGCACCGTGGCGAATGAAATATATACTGTCGGAGAAAAAAGGCGAGTGCATCTTCTGCGAATTTCCAAAGCAGGATAGAAGCAAAGATAAAGATAATCTCATACTCTATAGAAGTTCACATAACTTTGTGATAATGAATAGATACCCTTATAATAATGCTCATATAATGATTGTTCCGTATGTTCATACCCCTTCACTTGATGGGCTCGCAGATGATGTACTCCTCGATTTTATGAAGGTTGTACAACATTCAATCACATCACTTCAGAAAACACTTATGCCAGAGGGTTTTAACCTTGGTATTAATATCGGGAAAGTGGCTGGCGCGGGAATGGAAGAACATGTTCATCTCCATATGGTACCGAGATGGGCAGGTGATACCAGTTTCATGACAGTCCTTGGTGAAGTAAGAGTGGTGCCGGAACATATAATGGACACGTATGATAAACTTTTTGCTGCATTTCATTCTTGAAGAAAATGCAGGTAAAAGATAGTCATATGAAGGACCTTAAAGATGTTGTGAAATTCCATGGGCATATATGTCCTGGCCTTGCACTTGGTTACAGAGTATCGAAATTCATCGTAAAGGAATTTGGCAAGAAGGCACTTGATGAAGAAATAGTCGCAATTGTCGAGAATAGCTCCTGTGCAGTAGATGCGATTCAGGTTATGACAGGATGCACATTTGGAAAAGGTAACCTGATATTCAAAGACTATGGAAAACAGGTATATACATTTGTGAAAAGACCTTCTGGTGAAGGGATAAGGATTTCTGTTCATTGGCAATCTCCTGATGAAACAGAGAAGGAAAAACAGATGTGGGAAAGGTATATGAGAGGGGACCGATCCAAAGAAGTGTTACGTACGGTTCACAAAAGAAAATCAAATAAGATTGAAGCGATACTGAAAGCTGAGGATAAAGAACTTTTTAAGATTGTTAAAGAAAAAGTAAATCTTCCTGAAGAAGCGCGGATATATCCAAGCATACGATGTGCTCTTTGTGGTGAAAAGGTTATGGAACCGAGGGCAAGGGTAAAGAATGGGCAAATTGTGTGCATTCCATGTCAGGAACACACGTGACGCTTTGAGTAAAATAATAGTATGGTGATAATTCAAAAATCACATGACATTCTTATCATGGGCAGTGATAATTATTGTATAAATATATTCGGATTTGCTACTATGATCATTGAAAAGAAAGATAAAGAAAGGAAGTATTATGACTAGTAAGATTAAAGCAGGCAAGAGACAAAAACTCGGTGAAATGCTCGTTCAGTTCGGGCATATAAATTACAATCAATTAAAAGAAGCGATGAGAATACAATCTCAGTCCGGTAGCCATATAGGCGAGATACTCGTTGATCTGGGTTATTTAACTATGGATGATCTCCTGGAGTTTCTTGGGAAACAGTTTGGTGTTCCTACAGTAAATTGGATTGCCCTCGTGGATTGAGGAATATGCACTTAAAACACAGGGACTCATTCTGATAAGCGGTCCTGTTGGTCACGGAAAGACAACTACCTTAACTGCCATGGTGGATATCATTAATACAAAGAGAAAGTGCAATATAATAACTATAGAAGACCCAATTGAATATCTCCATAAGCACAAGGCGAGTAATGTGAATCAGAGGGAAGTGGGGCTTGATACAGACTCTTTTCATGAGGGTCTTAGACATATCTTTAGACAGGCCCCTGATGTCATGGTGATTGGAGAGATGCGGGATATGGAGAGCTTTGCGATAGCACTCCAGGCAGCTGATACAGGCCATCTTGTCATGAGTACTTTACATTCACATACAGCTACATCTTCAATAGAAAGAATTATCGATATATTCCCTCCATTGCAGCAACAACAGGTAAGGGTGCAGTTTGCGGAGAATTTTCTCCTTATTCTGAATCAAAGGTTGGTTCCATTGAAGAAAGGAGAGGGAAGGGTTCTCGCCTATGAAAAACTTACTAATTCCTATAGGGTGAAAAATCTGATACGCGAAGCGAAAACACATCAGATAAGATCAATGTTGCAGCAGTCAACTGATGATTTTATAACCATTGACCAGAGTCTTGCAAGACTTTGCTTAGAGGGCAAAATAACCCAGGATGCAGGGCTTAAATTTGCGGATAACCCTGTTTTTTATAATGAGATAGTAAACAGGGGAATAGTACGTTGATTAACTAATAGCAGTCAGCAGTATCTAAGAGTGAGTATAATGAGTGTTGATTTGAGGTTAAATAAGTCGTGAAGGATATAATCACAAAAGCTGAAATACTGATTGAATCACTCCCGTATATACGGAAATTTTACGGCAAAGTATTTGTTATAAAATATGGAGGTTCAGCACAGATTAAAGAAGACTTAAAGAATGCCTTTGCACAGGATATTGTCCTCCTGAACTATATTGGTATACGTCCGGTAATTGTCCATGGTGGTGGACCGAAGATAAACTCAGTAATGGAAAAGATGGGAAAGAAGCCCAGGTTTATTCAGGGACAACGGGTTACCGATAAGGAAACTATGGATATTGTAGAAATGGTGCTTGGAGGTCTTGTAAATAAAGAAATTGTTTCTTTAATTAACAGCCACGGTGGGAAAGCAGTGGGCATGAGCGGTAAAGATGGAGAACTTATCAGAGCAAAAAGGAAATTAGTTAAGAGAACATCTCCTGAAACAGGTGCTGACACACTCATAGACATTGGACTTGTCGGAGAGGTAACAAGTGTGAATACCCATGTGCTGAGCAGTCTCGAAAAAGAAGGTTTTATTCCAGTTATTTCGCCTATAGGAGTTGGATCAAAAGGAGAGACACTCAATATCAATGCTGACTATGTAGCTGCCTCTATCGCATCAACTCTTAAAGCTGAGAAGTTCATATTACTCACAGATGTTCCCGGGATTATGGATAAGAAGAATCAAATAGTATCAACCCTTACAGAAAAACAGATAAATAAATTAGTCAGTGATGGGACGATTACAGGGGGAATGTTACCAAAAGTCCAGGCATGTCTTAAGGCAGTTGAAGGCGGTGTATCGAAAACTCACATCATAGATGGCAGAGTACCTCACTGCCTCCTTCTTGAAATCTTTACAAAAAAGGGAATTGGTACTGAGATAGTGGCATAGGGATCGTTGAAACTGCGAAAACTTATTTTCCTGCTTATTCCTATCTTATTGTGCGGACTGATACTCTATTTCTTTTTAGTACCCAATGTCTCCAGACTCAAAAAAGAGAATCCAAAGAAAACCGCTTTCATGGAATACAGGGAGAGGGAATGGAAAAAGGAAGGTAAAAATTACAGGATTCAGCAGAAGTGGGTTCCCCTTTCTCAAATATCTCCCTTTCTCATAAAGGCGGTGCTCATCGCAGAAGACGATAAGTTCTGGAGTCATGAAGGATTTGACTATGAGGCGATTCAGAAGGCAATTGAAAAAGATATCAAGACAAAGAAATTCAAGTTTGGAGGAAGCACGATAAGTCAGCAACTTGCGAAAAACCTCTATCTGTCACCTACAAAAAATCCTTTCAGAAAATTCAGGGAAGCACTCATTACATGGAGAATGGAAAAGGTGTTAACAAAGAAAAGGATTCTCGAGCTTTATCTCAATGTCGTAGAATGGGGTGATAAGGGAATATTCGGTATCGAAACCGCATCACAATATTATTATGGAAAGTCTGCATCTGCACTTACTCCTGAAGAATCGGTAAGACTTTCCACAGTCTTGCCCAATCCGAGGAAATATAGTCCTGTTGGCGATAGTAAGTATGTTACAAATCGCGCTAACCTCATTTACAGTATTATGATAAAACGTGGCATCGTTATCCCTGGGTATGAGGAGATAATTGACGAAAGGAAAGATGATACTATCCTTGAACCTGTTAGACCAGAAAGATATTTAGAAAAAAATATGTCACCGAAGAATGTTTTGTAATTTCATTATTGAACTGCTGCTGTAAAATGAGCAAAGAAGGGTGTGAAAATGTATAATAAATCTGTTCACTATTTATGATCACAAAGGAGGACTTATGGCTTATTATGTAATATTAAGTACACTTACCGATGAAGGAAGGAAGACAATCAAGGAAAATCCAAAAAGGATTCTTGAGGTGAATAAGGAAATCGAGAAGATGGGCATTAAGGTTAAAGAGCAGTATGCAGTACTCGGTCCTTATGACTTTGTAAATATTGTTGAGGCGCCAGATAATGATACAGTGATGAAGATGTCCGTTGAGCTTGGTTCACGGGGGTCGATACAGCTCCTTACCCTTGCGGCAGTCCCTATTACTGAGTTTATCAAGAAAATTAAATAAGTTAGAGCACAATATCTTTGGAGGTTATTAGATTTCTTAAGCTTTTTGCGTCAATAGCTTAGAAATATCGGTTTTGTCATCACATCAAAGACGGCCCTTTACGCCCTTTCTTAAAAAACATTGACATATAAATACGTAAAGATTTATTATATGCATAAAAGTGCATATATGAATATGAAGAAATATATTGATATCTTCAGGTCTCTTTCCGATAAAACACGGCTACGGATAATTCGATTACTTATCCAAGCTGGGAAAGAGTTATGTGTATGCGAAATTATGGATTCACTTCAAGAATCTCACTATAACACATCAAGGCATCTCAAGGAACTGAAGAACTCTGGCCTTGTGAAAGAAAATAAGGTAGGGAGATGGGTTTTATACTCACTGACAGAAAAATCTGAAGAGTTTCAAGGACACATTATCCATGCAGTGGAGGGTATCCCGAAGGATGTATTTGTAACAGATTGTAATAGATTGAAGATAAGACTCTCTCTGAGAAAAGAAGGAAAATGTGTCATAGGCCTTAAAAGCCCTGAATGGGAGAAAGTGATTAAACAGGTACGAGTGAAAAAATGAAGACAATATATAAGATTATTTTAATAGTAGGCATCTTTTTAGGGTGTTACTTTCTCCCAATTGCAAGCGGCCGTTTTAACAACGCTATTTTTGAGGCTTTAGCATTAGTTAAGTGGTATGCCCGTGAGCATGTTCTGCTTTGCCTTGTGCCGGCATTTTTTATCGCAGGAGCCATAACTGTTTTTGTCAGCAAGGCTTCAGTGATGAAATATTTCGGAGCCAAAGCAAACAAGGTTCTTTCTTATGGAGTTGCCTCTGTTTCGGGGACAATTTTAGCAGTATGTTCATGTACCGTTTTACCTTTATTTATGGGAATATACCAAAGAGGTGCTGGACTTGGCCCGGCTATTGCTTTTCTTTACTCCGGACCAGCAATAAATGTTCTTGCAATAATACTTACCGCAAGAATACTTGGCTGGGAGTTAGGTCTGGCAAGAGCAATAGGTGCTATTTTATTCAGTGTGGTCATAGGTCTTTTAATGCACCTGATCTTTTTAAAAGAAGAAAGAGAGCGCCATGCAACAGACGATTTTAATATAGGTGAAGTTCAAGAAACTCGGCCATTGGGCAAAACAGTTTTTTATTTCTTCTCAATGGTAGCGATACTTGTTTTTGCCAATTGGGGAAAACCGTCAGATGGCGATAATAGCCTCTGGATGTGGACATTTATCTACAATTATAAATGGTGGATTACGGGTTTCTTTCTGGTAAGCTTAGCTTTTATGCTTGTTAAATGGTTTAAAAAGATAGAACTGAAGGAATGGACACAATCAACATGGGTCCTTTCGCTTCAGATATTACCACTGTTATTGGGTGGAGTTCTTGCTTCGGGATTTTTGCTTGGGAGAGTTGGCCATGAGGGAATAATACCATCTCGTTTCGTGACAGCTCTGGTAGGAGGGAATTCTTTATTTGCCAATTTCTTTTCATCTATTGTTGCGGCATTCATGTATTTTGCCACGCTCACTGAAGTGCCAATCTTACAAGGTTTAATAGGCTCTGGCATGGGGAAAGGACCAGCGCTGGCTTTGCTTTTAGCTGGCCCAGCTTTAAGTTTACCCAGTATGTTAGTTATTAGAAGCGTCATAGGGACAAAAAAAACATTGGTGTATGTGAGTTTAGTTGTCATTATGGCGACCATTACAGGAATGATTTTTGGAGCGATTACTGAATAAAGAAATTGATGGGATAATAGAGTGTAATGTGACTTATATATCTTTGGGTATTTTTGAAATATATATAAAAAGGAGGTAAGTAACCATGAAGATAATTGTTGCAGGGCCTGGTTGCCCGAGATGCCAGGCTACAGAAAAGAATGTCCGTGATGCCTGTGCGCAACTGAACCTTTCTGCTGATATTTCACATATCTATGATGTAAAAGAAATTGCAAAGCTCGGCGTTATGTTTACACCGGCGGTAATTGTTGACGGCAAAATCGTAACATCAGGGAAATTGCCTATGGTGGAGGAGATAAAAAAGATTCTCTCTGAGATTAAGTAGATTACAATCGAAAGAAGGACACTTTATTTGCCATAGCAGGACAAAGAAAGTAAATATTTTTGCCCTACGGTATCCATATAAGTTTTGCTTTTGCTCGCAAAGAATGGTGAAACAAAGAATAAAAATAGATAAATAGACACAAATCAAAAAGTATAATTTACTCACCTTTTCAAGGATATCAAAGGGATACTTTTAAATAAGAACAACATGGAG
>JAGVMY010000045.1 GCA_020053565.1 Thermodesulfovibrionales bacterium | reverse complement strand
GTGGTATACAACCTCGAACCTTGGCTCCTTTTTGCCAAGATAATCAACACCACAGAGGTCTCTGAGATGGTCAAAATCTAATTCAGGGTCATCATGAAGATACCTGCAAATCTCAATAATTTTATCTTTCTTGACGATGATAGAAACCTGATCCCTGAAACTTACTGTATCCACAACCTCAAGAGGAAATTTTTCTTTAATCTTCTCAGCTATCTCTAATGGATCCATCTTCATATAGGGAAATTTCATTCTTACTTCTACTATCATCTCCAGGCGCTCCATCGTGCGTGTTCTTTTCTCATTTTTTCTTGAAGCAATATCATCCCCTCCATGAGGGTTTCTGGTCTTGGAGGGCAACCAGGAACAAACACATCTACCGGCAGGAATGTATCACATCCCTGGACTGTATTATATGTTCTAAATATCCCACCTGAGCATGCGCAACTTCCCATTGCGACCACATACCTTGGTTCAGGAATCTGGTCAAAAACTCTTCTTAACACAGGCGCCATCTTTTTTGTAACTGTCCCCGCAATAATGACGCAGTCTGATTGCCTTGGTGAACCTCTGAAGATAATGCCGAACCTGTCAAAGTCATAATGAGATGCACCAGCTGCCATCATTTCTATTGCACAGCAAGCGAGTCCGAAGGTGACAGGCCAGATTGATGATAACCTCGACCAATTCACTACTTTGTCTATAGAGGTGATGATAAGGTTCGGGGGAAGTACCTTTGTTCCTTCTTCTACCTCAACCAGTCCAATTGTTGATGTATCTATTAACATATCCTCCCTCGCTATCTTTTAATCCCACTTAAAAGCTTCTTTTCTCCAGGCATAGATATAACCGACTAAAAGTATAAGGATAAAAATGACCATCTCAATAAAGGCATAAATCCCGATCTTATCATATACAATAGCCCACGGATAAATAAAAACAGCTTCAATATCGAATACAACGAAAAGCATTGCGATGATATAAAACCTGATAGAAAATCTGTATTGTGGCTCACCAGTAGGAATAATGCCCGACTCATAGGGCATAAGCTTTTCGAAATACGGTCTTTTTATCCTGAAAATCTCTCCAATTAATAGAGCACCCAGGCCAAAGGCCGTAGCAATTATGAGAAAGATAAGAATCGGTAAATAATCTGATGGTAAATACGTTCCGGGCATACGAGTATATGTTTATACTTAAAATATCAATTGTTGTCAAGTAAAAAATTTACATTTGTTATTGCTATAAAAATATTTTTTTATAACAATTTCTATACTAAAGAGATATTAAGGCAACATATGGGTATGAATGATAAGAAAAATTTAACTATCTATAAAAATTTTAAAACTAATAAATGATCTTAGTTTATAGTTTAACTTGCATAATCGAACACTGATGATATAATATAAGCCGTTTAACTTTAAAGTAAGATGGAAGCAAAGAGATTTGTCTACTCCCTAATCGGGAAACTCATTCTAACCATAAGTGCCTTAATGGTCATAGGAAGCATTATTCTCGGTTATCTTATGTACCGCAATCGTGAAGCAGAGCTTATTGAACATAGAGTTGATAGTGGTATATCCTTTACAGAGCAAATAAAGAAAAGCACCCGTTTCGGTATGCTTCATTATGATGTGAATTTGATTCAGCGAACCGTTGAAGACATAGGTTCTTCTAAAGGAGTGAATAAAATTAATATCTTCGATGCAAAAGGCAAAATTGCATACTCTTCTCGTAAAGAAGAAATAGGAACAGTACTCAGTCTGGATTCATATGTCTGTATACCGTGCCATGCAGGAGTGAGTAAACCGAAAACAACACAGAGCTGGTCTATCAGCAGGGATAAAGAAGGATACAGAGTACTCAATATTATACAGCCTATCCATAATGAGCCTACGTGTTACAGTGCGGCGTGTCATGCCCACCCTAAGGACCAATTAGTTCTCGGGCTTATGGAGGCTGATCTCTCACTCACTTATCTCGATAAGGGCATAAGACAACAGGGATTAGTACTCATCGCCTATATCGTGAGTTTTTTCTTGAGTATCTCAATTGTCCTCTATATAATCCTCTGGAAATTTGTCCATACCCCTATGAGTATTCTTTCCAAAGGCATGAAACGGGTCGCTTCAGGTGACCTTGAATCAACTGTCAGGATAGATACAAAGGATGAGATGGGGGAACTTGCAAATGCTTTCAATGCAATGACCACAGACCTTTCAAAGGCAAAAAAAGAATTAGTTGAGTGGGGGAACACACTTGAAAAGAAAGTAGGGGAAAAAACCGAAGAGATTAAGAAAGCCCATGCACAACTTATACATTCTGCAAAGCTTGCCTCGCTTGGGAGGATGGCTGCTGGTGTAGCACATGAGATAAACAGTCCTCTCACAGGTATAGTTACTTTTGGTCATCTTTTACTCAAGAAATTCCCGGAGGGCAGTGAAGACAGAGAAGACATTGAGGTTGTCATTGAACAGGCAAACAGATGCTCGAGTATCATTAAAGGGCTTCTTAGTTTTGCAAGAGCTACCATGGTGGATAAAGGGCCAGTGAATGTAAATGATGTTCTGAAGAGTTCTTTAAACATGGTATCGCGAAAGGTAGACTTCTTCAATATCACTATTGACCAGATGCTTGATGAATCTCTTCCATCTGTAAAGGCAGATGCATCTCAGCTTCAGCAGGTCTTCTTAAATATGATTCTCAATGCAGCAGATGCGATGGACGGGAAAGGAACATTAACTGTATTCACCCGGAAGGTGAGTGAAGATGGCAGGACTTTTGCAGAGGTTGAATTTACCGATACAGGTCATGGTATATCTCAGGAGAATATGGCAAAACTCTTTGAGCCTTTCTTTACTACAAAGCCAGTTGGGAAGGGTACAGGACTTGGTCTTGCGGTAAGCCACGGAATAGTGCAGGAACACGGAGGTAAAATTTTTGTGAAGAGCAAAGTTGGAGAAGGAACAAGCTTCTTTGTAAGACTGCCATTGTATGAGGGATGAACAAGCAGCAATATATATAAGCGGAGTTCACCATGAGTAAGGGAAAGATTTTAGTCATAGACGACGAAGATATAGTGTTAATGAGCTGCCATCGAGCACTCACTCCCGAGGGTTATGATGTAAAGACTGCGAAAAGTGGAGTAGAGGGGCTGAAGATGCTCGAAAATGAACCGTTTAACGTTGCCTTGATAGACGTCAAGATGCCTGACATGGATGGGATGGAAGTCCTGAAAAAAATCAAGGAAAGATGGCCTGATGTTGCTGTAATAATTATAACAGGATATAGTGCCATTGCTACGGCTGTATCTTCTATAAAGCTCGGTGCATTCGATTATATTGAAAAGCCCTTTACACCCGATGGTATTCTGTCAGTAATTAAAAAGGCTCTTGGCCGGCAGGGTTAGAATAGAGTTTATGTGATAAATTAATTGATTAATTTACACTGTCTTTCTAAAATAGCGATGAGTTAAATAGATTCTGTGGGGTGAAGGCACATAAGACTCGGCGGTACGTAACAATATTTTATAATGGAGGCAATTTATGGAAAAAAAGGGGAAGATATTAGTATTAGATGATGACCCTGTTGTAACCCTAAGCGTTAAAAGGGTGCTTGGAGCCGAGGGCTATACTATCATAACAGTTGACAAGGGGAAAGAGGCTATAAAGAGAATCGGGAGCGAAGAATTTGATCTTTTAATTTCTGATATAAGGCTTCCAGATGTTGATGGGATGACAGTAATAAAAGAAACAAAGATTATCCAGCCAAAATTAGATGTGGTCATTATAACAGGCTATCCTAATTTAGAAGATGCAAAGGAGTCAGTCAAACTTGGTGTGTTTGAATATATTGAAAAGCCATTCACGCCTGATTTTATGATAAATGTTGCAAAGAAGATTTTTGATACGAAAGGCTGGATCCTGAGGCAATCATTTATAGACGAGTTCAGAAACTATATAACCCCATTAAGAGATAAAGAAAACCCTGTAATATTTTATAAAGAGGGGACATGGGCAAAGCCGATTAAAGAAAATATGTGGGAAGTCGGTTGTGATGTGAGATACTGGCTCCTTGTAGCCGAACTCCTCTATATAGAAATACAGAAAGGGCTTACTACCCTTGTCGCTGGTGTACCTTTTGCTACGGTATCAAGCAGTAGAGGTGATATACACGAACTGGTTTCCCCGATGACAGGTGTGGTGAAAGAGATTAACAATCAGGCAAATGAGGCGATGAGTGCTCTCATACGCGACAACCTGAGTGAAGGCTGGCTCCTATGGTTAGTGAAAATTCAACCAGTAACACCAACATAGAAGTTGATAAGGAACACGGAGAACTCTAAAAGAACAATGTGTGGAAAAAATATACATGATGTGGGAGCGAAGCCATTATGTAAAAAATCGATGATGGGGGGGGAACGTAATGTTTAAGATCTTAAAGAAAGAAGAATTATCAGATGTAGTAACCTTATTCGAGATTGACGCAAAACATATCGCAAAGAAGGCGCAGGCAGGCAACTTTTTTGTTCTCAGGATTCATGAAGAAGGAGAGAGGATACCTTTAACCATTGCTGATTTCGATAGGGACAGGGGAACCATAACTACTGTCTTCCAGAAGGTTGGAAAGACAACCTATCATATGGGGATATTAAATGAAGGTGATTATATATCTGACCTCATCGGTCCACTCGGTATCCCTTCCCATATAGAGAATTTTGGAAAGGTTGTCTGTGTAGGTGGCGGTGTCGGGATTGCACCTGTATATCCAATAACAAAGGGATTAAAAGAGGCAGGCAATACTATAATTTCAATTATAGGTGCAAGGACAAGGAATCTCCTTTTCTGGGAAGAAAAGATGCGTAAGGTATCAGATGAATTAATTATTACAACAGATGATGGCTCTTATGGCAGAAAGGCAGTCGTAACCGTTCCCTTAGATGAACTTTTAAATAAGGATAAAGATATAAAATTAGTAGTTGCTATAGGTCCTGCTATTATGATGAAGTTTGTATGTAAGACAACGGAAAAATACAATATAAAAACAATAGTCAGTCTAAACTCAATCATGGTTGATGCAACAGGGATGTGTGGTGCCTGCAGGGTAGAAGTGGGTGGAGAGACAAAATTCGCCTGTGTTGATGGCCCTGAATTTGATGGTCACAAGGTTGATTTTGATCTGCTCATGAAAAGACAAATAATGTATCTTGATGAAGAAAAGATAGCTATGGAAAGGTATAGAGAAAAGATGGGGGGTGTTATATAAGATGGAAGAAAAGAAAGAGGAGAAAAAAGAGGAGAAAAAAAAGATCAGGGTAAAGATGAGGGAGCAGGACCCTCTGGTGAGGGCCAGGAATTTTAACGAGGTTCCTTACGGATATGTTCCTGATGAGGCAGTTGAAGAAGCACATAGATGTTTACAATGTAAGAGGCCTACCTGTAAAGATGGCTGCCCGGTAGAAGTGGATATTCCTGGATTTATAGGTCTAATTAAAGAGGGGAAATTCTTAGAGGCATGCTATAAAGTTAAGGAGAAAAATGCATTGCCTGCTGTCTGTGGAAGGGTCTGCCCTCAGGAGATTCAATGTGAAACTTTATGTCTTGTAGGAAAGAAGGGAGACCCTGTTGCAATAGGCAACCTGGAGAGATTTGTTGCCGATTATGAGGCAGAAAAAGGTGAGATCAAGATTCCCGAGAAACCAAAACCCACCGGTAGAAAAGTGGTCATAGTAGGGTCTGGGCCTGGTGGCTTAACCTGTGCAGCCGACCTGATACAGGCAGGCCATCAGGTTACTTTATTTGAGGCATTACACAAACCAGGTGGGGTATTAATCTATGGGATACCGGAATTCAGACTTCCAAAGGTGATCGTGGAGAGAGAGGTTGAATATATCAAAAAGCTTGGGGTTGAACTTGTCCTTGGTGCAGTGATAGGAAAACTCCATACCGTTGATGAACTATTAAATGACGAGGGATATGATGCCTGTTTTGTTTGTATAGGCGCGGGCTTGCCCATGTTTATGGGGATACCTGGAGAGAATCTTAATGGTGTGTACTCTGCAAATGAATTTTTAACAAGGGCTAATCTCATGAAGGCATATCTATTCCCTGAGTATGATACACCGATAAAGAGGGGCAAAAGGGTTGCTGTCTTTGGCGGTGGAAATGTTGCTATGGATTCAGCAAGGGTAGCCTTAAGACTTGGTGCAGAAAAGGTTTATCTTATCTACAGACGTTCTGAGGCAGAGATGCCAGCAAGAAAGGCAGAAGTTCACCATGCACATGAGGAAGGGATAGAATTCATGCTCTTAACAAATCCAACAAGATTCATTGATGATGGTAAGGGAAATGTCTGTGGGGTTGAATGTATAAAGATGGAGCTGGGAGAGCCTGATGAATCGGGCAGGAGAAGACCTATTCCTATAAAAGGCAGTGAATTCCAGGTTGAGATAGATATAGGAATCCCTGCACTCGGGACAAGGGCAAATCCGCTTTTGACAAAAACTATGCAGGATTTAAAATTAAATAAGAGAGGTTATATTATAGCCGAGGAAGCAACAGGCATGACCTCAAAACCAGGTGTCTTTGCTGGTGGCGATATAGTTACAGGCTCTGCAACAGTTATTTCGGCGATGGGCGCAGGAAGAAAGGCAGCAAGGGCAATTAACGAATATCTCAAATGGAAATACTGGGACGTGAGCAATTTAGCGAAGGCAATTTAGATAGATTGTTATATAAAGAAGAAATAAAAAGGAGGGATTGCTGATGGCTGAGAATATCAAAATACTGGTAGTTGACGATGAGCCTATAGTAATCAGGAGTGCCAAGAGAATTCTCGGTGCTGAAGGTTATGATGTCGAGGGTGCGAGTGGTGGGAGAGAGGCCATAATTATGATGGAAAAGAAAAATTATGACCTTGTCTTGACAGACCTTAAGATGCCTGAAGTAGATGGTATCACACTGATGAGATGGATCAGAAAATCAAGACCTGAAACAGGAATCGTAGTCATTACTGGCTATCCGTCACAGGAAACAATTAAGGAGGCCCTTGAACTCGGTATCATAGACTATGTGCCGAAGCCCTTTACGCCGGCTGTACTATTAGATGTCACACACAGGGCATTAGAATGGATGAAAGGTAAAATACCGGAAGAAGAGATACCTAAAGAAGAGTTCCCGCCTTCGATGATCAGCGAGTTAGATAGGGTTATTAAAGAGTATAAAAATAAGCCTGGCAGTACAATACCAGTTCTCCAGCGTGCTCAGGAAATCGTTGGTTATCTTCCTCCCATAATACAGAAAAGAATAGCAAGAGGACTGAATGTATCTACAGCGGATGTACACAGTATTGTTTCTTTCTATTCCTTCTTCTCGATGAAACCGAGGGGAGAGCATATTGTAAAGGTCTGTCTTGGAACTGCCTGCTACGTAAAGGGGATTGAGGCAGTAGTAACCAAGCTCAAAGCAGAGTTAAAGATAGAAATGGGTGGAATAACTGATGACAAGAGATTTTCTATGGAGTCTGTACGCTGCCTCGGTGCGTGTGGTCTTGCACCTGTCATGGTTATAGACCAAGATACACATGGTACTTTAGAACCAAAGAAAGTAGCGCAAATTCTTGACGAATACAGACCAGTAAGTAAAGAAACAACCTAATAAGGAGGTAAGAAAATGGCTAGATTGACAATAGATGATTTAAAGAAAATTAAAGAAAAACAAAAAGCAGCCTTTACACTCAGGCAAGGAGGCCAAAGGGCAAAGGTTACAGTACATATGGGGACATGCGGAATCGCCGCAGGGGCAAGGGATGTCATGACCACTGTAATGGATGAAATTGCTAATGCGAATGTGGAAGATGTTATCGTGACGACTTCAGGCTGTGCAGGGCTCTGTTCACGTGAACCTATGATTACTGTGGAGATAGTCAACGAGCCACCCATTAAATACTGTGACCTGAATGCGACGAAGGTAAAAGAAATATTTAAAGAGCACATCATGGGTGGTAAACCTGTAGAAAAATATGCTCTGGTACTCGGAAGTGAGACAACATACTAAAATTCAAAATGAATAGGACAAGATTAATAATTATGGAATTTCTTTATTTGAATTTCTATAGAGGAGAGTAGGCATGAAAAAATCTCGTACAAACCTAATGGTATGCGCAGGAAGTGGCTGTGTTGGAGCCAAGTCTCTTAAAGTGAAGAACGCCCTTCAGGAAGAATTGAAAAAGTGGAAGCTCGAAGATGAAGTAACAGTAGTTCTTTCTGGGTGTGCTGGTGTCTGTACCCGTGGGCCAATTATTACTGTGTATCCAGAAGAAATCTTCTATGAAAATATAAAGATTGAAGATGTCTCATTTTTAGTAGAAGAGCATTTCCTAAAAGGAAGGCCTGTTGAGAAATTTATGTATAAAGAACCTGTGGAAAGATTGGCTATTCCGCGCATGAGTGAAATACCATTTTTTAAACACCAGGTTCTGAGGGTATTAAGGAATAAAGGACTCATTGATCCGGATAAGATTGAAGAATACATTGCAAGAGACGGTTATTCGGCTGCGGCAAAGGCACTGACGGAGATGACCCCTGAAGAAATAATTAAAGTTGTAAAAGATTCAGGCATTAGGGGAAGAGGCGGTGCTGGTTTTCCAGTAGGTGTGAAATGGGAAGTATGTGCAAAGATGGATTCAGGACAGAAATACATGTTGTGTAATGGTTCTGCTGCCATTAAGGATGGGGATAGGGCTTTAATGGAATCAGATCCACATGAAATCATTGAGGGAATGATAATCGGTGCGAGAGCTATAGGTGCAACCAAGGGATATATTTACGTGAGAACTGATTACACCATTGCTGTTGAACGTCTGCAGAAAGCAATAGACCAGGCTACAGAGGCAGGTCTTCTTGGTGAAGATATCCTGGGCAGTGGCTTTAATTTTGACCTGCAGGTATTTCGAGGTGGTGGCGCATTTATATGTGGAGAATCAACTGCACTCATTCATTCTATTGAAGGAAAGCGTGGTACACCACGATTAATTCCACCTCGTTCAGCAGAAGCAGGGCTTTGGGGAAAACCTACTATCCTTAATAATGTCGAGACCCTTGCGAATATCCCCCTCGTTATTATAAATGGAGCTGATTGGTTCAAGAGTCTCGGAACAGACGATAGCCCTGGCACTAAGGTTTTTGCACTCACAGGGTCAATAAATAATACTGGATTTGTAGAAGTCCCTTTGGGAATTCCTATAAGGCAGATTCTTACTGATATAGGTGGCGGTGTGCCGGGCGCAAAAAGAGGAAGAAAATTCAAGGCTGTCCATATTGGGGGGCCTACTGGCGGCTCTCTCCCTGAAAGCCTGCTCGATATGCCTCTTACATTTGATGATATTGAGAAGGCTGGTGCGGTGATGGGTTCAGGTGGCATGGTATTCATGGATGACAATAGCTGTATGGTTGCTATGGCAAAGTTCTTCCTGGAGTTTAATGCAGATGAATCCTGTGGAAAATGTGTTCCCTGCAGGGTAGGGACAAAAATAATGCGTGATATGCTCATAGCTATCACAGAAGGTCGTGGTAGAGAGCAAGATATTAATGCCCTTCAAGAAATTTCCTACGACCTTATTGTTGGGTCAATGTGCGGCTTTGGACAAATGGCCCCAAATCCTGTGCTCACCACAATAAAATACTTCAGAGAAGAATATGACTCCCATATAAGGGATAAATGGTGCAGGACCGGAATGTGTCGTGAACTTGCTACATTCTATATTGATGAAAGAATTTGCAAAGGATGCGGTGTCTGTTTGAGGGCATGTCCTACAAAGGCTATTATCGGCGAGAAGAAGAAACCACATAAGATTATTCAGGAACTCTGTTTACATTGTAAAACCTGTTACGATGCGTGCAAATTCAGAACAATACGAGTACTGCCTTTTTCAGCCCGCGAAGCAAGTGAAACAGAGCTCGCGGAATTAGCAGAAGCGATAGCTCCAGTAGTAGCAGTAAAGAAGACAGAGAAAGCAGAGAAGATGGAGGAAGTAGAATGATAGAACTCACAATAGATGGTAAAAGAATAATCGCAGAAAAAGGAGACACCATCCTACGGGCTGCTCTGAAGAACGGCATATATATACCCAACCTGTGTTTTGATAGGAGGCTCAAACCCTATGGCGGCTGTAGAATGTGTGTGGTAGAAATTGAAGGGGTCAAAAAACTTACAACATCATGCGGACATCCTGTTTCAGAAGGACTCGTCGTAAGAACAGATACGGAAAGGATTAAAAGGGTTCGTCAATCGGTACTGGAATTTCTCCTTGTCCACCATCCCCTTGATTGTCCAATATGCGACAAGGCAGGTGAATGTGCTCTGCAGGATCTGGTCTTCCAGTATGGTAAGCCAGTGGCACGCTTTGAAGATGAAAGAAAGCATGCCCCTGAAGATGTAAGAGGCCCATTAATTGAGCTTATTGCAAATAGATGTATCCTTTGCGCAAAATGCGTAAGAATATGCGCTTATTATCAGTGGAGAGCAGCTCTGGGGTTAATTGGCAGGGGTTTCTCAACAGTTGTTCAACCTGCATTTGGTGAAATCCTTGAATGTGATTATTGTGGCCAGTGTATTGATATATGTCCTACTGGAGCGCTGATTAGTAAGCCTTATAAATACAAGGCTCGTCCTTGGTTCCTCGAAGAAAAAGACAATGTCTGTCCCTTCTGTGGTGTAGGATGTACCCTCACACTTGGTATAAGAGAAGGGAAGATATTACGGTCAAGGGGCAAAGATGGAGCAGGAATAACAGACGGTAATCTCTGTGGACGAGGAAGATTTGGCTTTGATTATATTTATCATGAGAGCCGTCTGAAAACTCCATTAATAAAACAGGACGGTACATTCAAAGAGGTTTCATGGGAAGAGGCATTCACATATATCTCTAAAAACCTCCAGATGATTAAGAAAGCCCACGGTGCTCAATCAATTGGGGCAATCGGTTCACCACGATGCACCATAGAAGACAATTACATGCTCAGAAAGTTTATGGAGGTTGGTTTAGGAAGTAAGAATATTGACTCATCGGAAGCTTTTGGTTATATGAATGCACTCAAGGCATTCTCTCTTTCCTTTGGCATCAAGAACAATCCAGTGAGTCTTACATCTCCACTGGGCAAGGACGTAATACTTGTCCTTGAGTCAGACGTAAGTGTTACTCATCCCGTGTTTGGACTCAATATCCTTAAAGCAAAGAATGAGGGAGCTCATCTTATTGTAGCTGATTGTAGGGAAACAAAACTCACAAACCATAGCAATACGTGGCTTAAGCTTAAACCAGGCACACTGGTTGCTCTTCTTAATGGGATGATGAAAATAATCATTGATAAAGGTCTTTTTAATAAGGATGCTGCTTCAAAGATTGCAGGATATTCTTCTCTTGAGGATATGGTAAAAAGTTATACACCTGTCAAAGTTTTAGAGATTACTGGCGTAACAGAAGAAGAACTCACCATAGCAGCTGAGACATTTGCAAATGCCCCTAAAAGACTTATAGCCATGACTCTTTGTGTATCTGAGAATAATAAGGGGTTATCATCAGCCCTTGCTGCAGCTAATCTTCTCATTCTTCTTGGAGAGGGACCCTTATCCCTTCAGATAGCAGCCGGGCACTGTAACACGTTCGGTATGCTTGAGGCAGGTATAATGCCTTCAGATGGTGCGAAAGGGGCAGTTGAAATGCTTTATAAGTCAGGCTCGTTAAAGGCACTTTATATTATGGGAGAAGATCCTGTAGTAAATATGCCCGATACAATAAAGGTACGAGAAATCTTGAAATCACTCGATTTCCTCATTGTTCAGGATATAGACATGACAAAGACTGCAAAATTAGCTTATGTGGTGCTGCCCGCATCAAGCTGGGCAGAAAAAAATGGGAGCTTTTTGAATGCAGAGGGGTTGATGCAGAAAATCCAGAAGGTGGTTGAGACAACAGGACAGAGCCTCCCGGACTGGATGATCCTGAGAAACTTAGGATTGAGTATGGGTGCCGACTTAGGTGTAAAGAGTTTGGATGATCTCACAAAAGAGGTAGAAGGTTTGGTTTCTCAAAAAGAGAAAGGTGATGTGAAACCAACATTTCATCCAACCTCCTATGAGCCTGAAGAGGCTCCTGACAGTGAGTTTAACTATACACTTGTGACAAGGGATATGCTTCAACATTCAGGGAATATGTCCACGAGGTCTGAAGCATTGAGGCTTGTGAATGCTGAACCCTTTTTAGAAATGAACAAAAAAGATGCAGAGAAGCATGCCATCATTGATGAAGAACACGTGAAAATTACTTCAAGAAGGGGTTCGGTGTACCTCAGGGTAAAAGTTATAGACACAGTTCCTGAGGGAGTAGTGGTAACTTCTGTTCATTTTCCACATGGAGAGTTAAACGAACTTACACACTTATCTAAGAATGACTGTAGTCGTTTAGATACTGTAAAGATTGAAAGGTGGGAAAGAATTATATAACCGCAAAAAATTTTTAAAATATCATCAGGTCAGGAGGTCAGGATTATGGCAGAGCAACAGCAATACCGTGCCAATCTTATGGTATGTGCAGGAACGAGCTGTGTGTCCTCTGAGTCTTTTAAGATAAAGGAGGTTATTGAAGAGGAGTTAAAGAAAAGGGAACTTGAAAAAGAAATTGGTGTTGTCCTCACAGGCTGTAGTGGCTTATGCGCAGCTGGTCCTGTGCTCACAATCTATCCTGATGGAATCTTTTATCAAAAATTAAAACCTGAAGACATACCTTATCTTGTAGAAGAACATCTTTTAAAAGGAAGACCTGTTAAACGACTCATGTATAAAATTCCTGAGAAGAGAGCTGCAATTCCTACAATGATGGACATCCCATTCTACAAGCATCAGGTTCTAAGGGTTTTAAGGAATAAAGGACTCATTGACCCTGAAAAAATTGAAGAATACATTGCGAGAGATGGTTATCAGGCTGCTGCAAAAGCGCTTACGCAGATGACCCCTGAAGAGATTGTTAAGATAGTAACAGACTCTGGATTAAGGGGAAGAGGTGGTGCTGGCTTTCCAACAGGGAGGAAGTGGGAACTTGCCTTGAAGATTGAGGCTGATGAGAAATATGTTGTCTGTAACGGTGATGAGGGCGATCCAGGGGCATTCATGGACAGGTCTGTAATGGAGGCAGACCCCCATGCTGTTATCGAGGGGATGATTATATGTGCAAAAGCAACTCAGTCACACCATGCCTATATTTATGTGAGAGCAGAGTATCCATTAGCGGTAAAGCGTCTTCAGATTGCAATAGACCAATGCTATGAGGCAGGGCTGCTCGGTAAAGATATACTTGGTACAGGGTTTGATTTTGACCTTGATATATATCAAGGTGCGGGTGCCTTCGTCTGTGGAGAGGCTACAGCACTGATGCGTTCTATTGAAGGAAAACGCGGCATGCCAAGACCAAAGCTATGGCGTTCTGCTGTTAAAGGACTATGGGATAAACCAACAGTTCTGAACAATGTTGAGACCTTTGCGAACATCCCACAGATTATCTTAAATGGTGCTGATTGGTACAGAAGCCTTGGAACTGTGAAAAGTACAGGGACCAAGGTCTTTGCACTAACAGGTGCTATACGTAATGTCGGCTTGGTAGAGGTACCGATGGATATGACCCTCAGGACAATTATCTATGATATCGGTGGCGGTATGAAAAAGAAGGGACGGAAATTCAAAGCTGTGCAGTTAGGGGGACCTTCAGGCGGCTGCATCCCTGAGGAATTCCTTGACATACCTGTGACATATGAGGCCATTGAAAAAACTGGTGCTATTGTAGGCTCTGGTGGAATGGTTGCAATGGATGACAGTAGTTGTATGGTAGGTGTGGCAAAGTATTTCCTCGATTTTACAGCTGATGAATCTTGTGGCAAATGCGTTCCATGCAGGATTGGAACACGAGTAATGCTTGATTTGCTTACGGATATTACAGAAGGCCGTGGGAAGGAGGGTGATATAGGGACCCTTGAAGACCTTTCACACGATATTATTGCTACATCCCTCTGCGGTCTTGGCCAATCAGCACCTAATCCTGTGCTCACTACAATACGATATTTCAGGGACGAGTATGTGTCTCACATAAGAGATAAGTGGTGCAGGGTAGGCGTATGTCGTGACCTTGCCACATTCTATATAGACGAAAAAATTTGCAAAGGATGTGGTATCTGTTTGAAAGCATGTCCTTCAAAGGCTATTATTGGTGAGAAGAAAAAGCCACATAAAATTATTCAGGAGCTCTGTGTACATTGCAGGACCTGCTACGAAGTTTGCAGATTCAATACAATAAAAGTTCTACCTGCTGCTGCCCGTATGGCCAATGAAGCAGAACTAATGGAATTAGCTGGCCAGATAGAAGCATGGGCAGGAATTGAGATGGAGGAAGTAGAATGATAGAGCTCACAATAGATGGAAAAAAAATAACAGCAGAAAAAGGAGACACCATCCTTCAGGCAGCACTTAAAAATGACATATATATACCCAATCTCTGTTATGACAGGCGGCTATTGCCTTATGCCGGTTGCAGGGTATGTATTGTAGAGATTGAGGGACAAAGGAAGCTTGAAGCTTCTTGTGCAACGCTTGCAAAGGATGGGATGGTAGTGCGGACAGATACTTCTAAGGTCAGAAAGGCCCGTCAGACTGTACTCGAACTAATGTTAGTCCACCATCCTCTTGACTGTCCAGTATGCGACAAGGCAGGTGAATGCGATCTCCAGGACGTGGTATATAAGGTTGGAAAATCAGAAGGCCGGTTCGTCAGACATAGGAGAGAGGCACCTGCGGATATAAGAGGACCTTTAATAGAGCTAAATGCGAACAGGTGTATCCTCTGCGGTAAATGCGTAAGGATTTGTGATGAACATCAAGGCAGAGTAGCATTGGGCTTTATTGGCAGGGGATTCCCCACATCTGTGCTGGCTGCTTTTGGGGAAATCCTGGAGTGCGATTATTGTGGACAGTGCATAGATATATGTCCTACAGGTGCAATGCTGAGCAAGGCATACAGATTTGAGGCTCGCCCATTTTTCCTTGAGGAAAAGGATACCATATGTTCATTCTGTAGTGTTGGTTGCACCCTCATATTAGGGATAAGGGAGGGGAAAATATTGAGGTCGAGAGGCAAGGAAGGCACAGGAGTAACGGATGGAAATCTTTGTGGCAGGGGCAGATTCGGCTTTGACTACATTTACAGCGAAAGCCGTCTTAAAACACCGATGATAAGAAGAGATGGTGAACTTACACCAGCATCATGGGAAGAGGCTCTGGTTTACATCAGTGATAGTCTTGAATCCATCATAGTCGAGCACCACGGGCCCTCTTCTATAGGTGCCATAGGCTCGCACAGGTGCACCAATGAAGACAACTATATGCTACAAAAATTTATGAGGAATAGTATTGGGTCTAACAACATTGATTCTTCTGCTGCCTTTGGCTATGCCTTAGTGGAGAAGGCGTGGGAGATGGCTTTCGGTCAGAAAAGCCACAAGATTGACCTTAAATCACCTCTCAATAAAGATGTCATCCTTATTCTTGAATCTGACCTGAGCATAACCCATCCAATCTTTGGGCTCAATATTCTATTGGCAAAAAGGAAAAGAGGTGCAAATCTTATTGTTGCTGACAGTAGGGAGACAAAGCTCACAAGGTACAGCTCACAGTGGCTTAAAATAAAACCTGGGACAGGGGTAGCACTGTTGAACGGGATAATGAAGATTATCATAGACAAGGGTCTTTTTGATAAGGAAAAGGCTTCAAAGGTTCCAGGATTTTCATCACTCACAGAGGTTTTAAAAGATTACACTCCTGAAACAGTTCATAAGATTACAGGGATTACTGAGGAAGAGCTTACGTCTGTTGCAGAGATATTTGCAAAGGCAAAATCCAGGATGTTATCTCTTTCAGTCGGTATTTCTGAAAATACAAAAGGAATTGATACGGTTTTGGCTGCCGCAAATCTGATTACTTTAATGGGCGATAGTCCTGATTCGCTCCAGATACCAGCAGAATACTCCAATACCTTCGGCCTTTACCAGAAGATGGGCATAAGGCCAGATGCTGGATTAGGCTACAGTCCCTTAGAGAGAGCGGGGAAAAGTGTCTTGGAGATGTTGTATGAGCCTGATTCTCTTAAAGCATTATATATTGTAGGAGAAGACCCTGTCGTAACCTTCCCGAATAGTTCAAAGATAATCAGGAGATTAAAGGCATTAAACCTCCTGATAGTCCAGGACATCGCACTAACAGAGACCGCAAAATTAGCCCATGTGGTTCTGCCGGCATCAAGCTGGGCAGAAAAAGACGGCACTTTCACTAATGCTGAAGGACTTACACAGCGACTACACAAGGTGGTAAATGCAACTGGCCATTCACTCCCTGACTGGCAGATTATCAGGAACTTATCACAGACGATGGGGAAAGACATCGGTCTCAAAAATCTTGAGGACATCTCGGATGAGATAAACTCGTTTCTTGTCTCTCATCACTCGCCACTTCCTTCAGACAGAAGAGCTTTCCATCCTGTCCGCTATACTCCTGGTGAGGAACCAGATGTAGATTATACACTTTCTATGATTGTCAGGGATGTATTACATCATTCAGGAAGCATGTCAACAAGGTCTGAATCTCTTAATCTTGTTGCTTCTGAGGCATTACTCGAGATTAATGAGGAAGACGCTTTAAAGCGTGGCATTTCAGACAATAGCTATGTTAAGGTAACTTCAAGGCGGGACACGGTATATCTTAAGGCAAAAGTCACTGATACAATCCCTGAGGGCACTATTTATGTTCCAGCCCATTTCCC
>JAGVMY010000099.1 GCA_020053565.1 Thermodesulfovibrionales bacterium | reverse complement strand
TTTGAAGTGCTTCTTTTCCGTTCCTTATTCAGAAACACGAAAATAGATTTAAGGGATGGACCAAGGCTTGCTTATGGATCAACGAAGTGGCTCTGGGCAGCAGGACTTGCCTTTCACTGGACATTTTTTATCATTGTCTTGAGGCATCTCAGGTTATTCACCGAGCCAATACTCTTCTTTGTCCCACTTATCGAGTCCTTAGATGCTTTTTTCCAGGTGGGAGTGCCGTTGCTTTACATTACAGATATTGTTTTTTTGATGGCGGTAACTTACTTATTCTTTAGAAGAGTTTTAATTCCTCAGGTGCGATACATCTCACTTGCAGCAGATTACTTCCCTCTCTTTTTAATCCTTGGCATTGGAATTTCGGGTCTCCTTATGAGATATTTTTTCAAGGTGAATGTTGTGGGAGTGAAAGAGTTGACTATGGGACTGGTCACTTTTAATCCTGTAGTTCCTGAGGGAATCGGTGTTATTTTTTATATCCATCTGTTTCTTGTAAGCACTCTGCTTATCTACTTTCCTTTCAGTAAGCTGATGCATATGGCAGGAGTCTTTCTTAGTCCCACAAGAAACTTGGCGAATAATAACCGCGAGCGCATGCATATAAATCCCTGGAATTATCCGGTCAAAGTTCATACATATGAGGAGTATGAGGAAGAATTCAGGGAAAAATTGAAAGAAGTTGGAATGCCAGTAGAAAAGGAGTGAATATATGGCAATAAAACCAATAGTTCCGAAAGGAGTACCTTATCCAGATGAGCTATCGAGGATAGATTATGAGCCTCCTATAAAGGCTTGGACGGAAACCCCTGTTGAATTCAAGCCTAACATGTTTTGCTATGGTAATAAGCCGGAAGACATTGAAACAGTTGGGTTTCCGAATCCGAGGAAATGGTCGGTAAAAGATGAGGACTGGAAACTGCCCGAAAATTGGAAAGAGATAATTTTAGAAGGGATGAGAGAGCGGCTTGATAAGTACCGTTCTTTTCGACTCTTTATGGATATTTGTGTGAGGTGCGGTGCATGCGCTGATAAGTGTCATTTCTTTATCGGTGGCGGAGACCCCAAGAATATGCCTGTTGTCAGGGCAGAACTTCTCAGGTCGATATACAGAAAATACTTTACAGGGTCAGGAAAGGCTTTTGGGAAGCTTGCATGTGCAAGAGAACTTACTATCGGAGTGCTTAAAGAGTTATGGTATTATGCATACCAATGCACAGAATGCCGTCGCTGCTCGCTCTTCTGCCCTTATGGAATTGATACGGCTGAGATCACGATAATTGCGAGAGAACTACTCAATCTTTTAGGTTTAAACATCCACTGGCTCTCTGCTTCTGTGGCGAAATGTTACAGGACAGGGAATCACCTCGGCATTTTGCCCCATACATTCAGAGAATATTTCAATATGTATATAAACGATTTAGAGGCTGTAACGGGTATCAGGGTAACGCCAACCCACAACAGAAAGGGCGCCGAGATCCTCTATGTCGTGCCTTCTGGTGATTACTTTGATGAACGTGGCACATACCTCACCATGGGTACCATGTTGCTCTTCCACGAGCTTGGACTTGACTACACTTGGAGCACATATGCCTCTGATGGCGGAAATTTCGGCTTTTTCACCTCGAATGAGATGGCGAAAAGGCTCAACTCCAAGATATACGCCGAAGCCAAGAGGTTAGGGGTGAAATGGATTCTTGGAGGAGAATGCGGCCATATGTGGAGGGTTATGCATCAGTATATGAATACATGGAACGGCCCCCCTGACTTCCTTGAGGAACCGGTCTCCCCTATTACAGGCACGAAATTTGAGAATGCAAAATCCACGAAGATGGTTCATATCTGCGAATTTACTGCTGACCTTATTAAGAACAATAAATTAAAACTGGATCCGAGCAGGAATAATCATCTGAAGGTAACTTTTCATGATTCCTGCAACACCGCCAGAGGTATGGGGTTTTTGGAAGAACCGCGGTACATCATTAAAAATGTCTGCAACAATTTCTATGAGATGCCACCAAATACCATCAGGGAGCAGACCTTCTGCTGCGGGAGTGGCTCCGGGTTAAATGCATCAGAAAATATGGAAGAGAGGCTTAGAGGTGGCCTCCCAAGAGCAAACGCGGTAAAGTATGTTCAGGAGAAACATGGAGTGAACATGCTGGCCTGTATTTGTGCGATTGACAGGGCCGTCCTTCCACCCCTTATGGATTACTGGGTTCCTGGTATGACTGTCACCGGCGTTCACGAGATGGTTGCGAATGCATTGGTGTGCAAGGGAGAGAAGAAGAGAACAACTGATTTACGTGGAGAACCACTTCCGGGGAAGGAGGGCGGTGAAAATGTATAACGGGCTGAAAATTATCATCGGACTCTTAATCTTCGTGGCTTTTGTGACATTTCCCTTTTACAGCAAAATGGGGAAGGCTACCACAAAACCAGACCCTAAAATTGATACTCCTGTTATCCAGGAATTGGCTGAAAAGAAGTGTGTAGAGCCGAAGGACTTTATGAAGACTGAGCATATGAAAATGTTGAATGACTGGAGAGACTTAGTTGTCCGTGAAGGGAACTTGATTTATGTCGCTTCAGATGGGGGAAAATATATTATGAGTCTTCAAAATACATGCATGAACTGTCATTCGAACAAGAAAAAGTTTTGTGACGAATGCCACAATTATTCTGCAGTAGTACCTTACTGCTGGGATTGTCACATTCAGCCAAAGGAGAATAAAACATGAGTATCAATAGAAGACAATTCATAAAGATAGCGGGTATCTCTACCATAATGGGGCTTGGAGGCACGTCGGCTGTTGATTTGTTACAGAGAAACTGGCTGGAGGCTGCGCAGTATTCGCCGGATCCGAAAGCTCTCACAGCAAAGAGATGGGCGATGGTTGTAGATGTCAGTAAGCTTAAAACAGAGGATGATTATAAAAATATCATGGACGCATGCCACCGTGTCCACAACGTTCCTGAGCTTGGCAATCCAAAGGATGAGATTAAATGGATATGGAAAGAGACATATGAACACGCATTTCCAGGTCAGGAACATGAATATTTGACAGAAGGTATAAAACACAAGCCATTTCTCATGCTCTGTAACCACTGTGATAATCCACCTTGTGTGAGGGTTTGTCCTACAAAGGCAACATTTAAGAGAAAAGACGGGATTGTTATGATGGACATGCATCGCTGCATTGGATGCAGATTCTGTATGGCAGGGTGTCCTTTTGGTGCAAGGAGCTTTAATTGGAAAGACCCACGTCCTTTTATCAAAGAGGAGAATAAGGAATTCCCTACAAGGATGAAAGGAGTCGTGGAAAAATGCACTTTCTGCTATGAGAGGCTTGCTAAAGGGCTTATACCTGCGTGTGTGGAGGCCTCCCAGGAAGCAGCAAAGAAGGCAGGCACTAAACCTGGATTGGTTTTTGGAGACCTTAGTGACCCTAACTCTGAAGTCAGAAGGATTCTTAGTTCACATTTCTCCATCCGTCGTAAATCTGAGCTCGGGACTCAACCCAGTGTGTATTACATAATAGGAGGTAATGACCATGCTTGAAACTGCGCTAAAAGGAAGTCGAAAATACTGGGGATTGATATTCTTTTTGTTAGCCATTATAGGGGTGGGTTTCATTTTCTACCTCCAGCAATTTTTCTATGGCTTAGGAATAACCGGTATGAGCAGGGATGTCTCATGGGGGGTTTATATCGGGCAGTTCACCTTTCTTGTGGGAGTAGCAGCAGCAGCAGTCATGGTAGTCTTGCCTTATTACCTTCATAACTATAAAAAATATGGCAGGATTTCCGTCTTAGCAGAATTTTTAGCCATTCCCTCAGTGATTATGTGTATGTTGTTTATTTTTGTTGACATGGGTCAGCCACTCCGAGTCTTAAATGTAATACTTCACCCAACTCCAAATTCGGTCATGTTCTTTGATATGCTTGTCTTGAGTGGTTACCTTCTGTTGAATGTTCTGCTTGGCTGGACTATCCTGGGAGCAGAGCGTAAAGGGATGCCGCCGCCAACATGGATAAAACCTTTTATATACATTGCAATAGCCTGGGCGCCCAGCATCCATATTGTAACGGCCTTTCTTTACGCAGGCCTTCCAGGAAGGCATCTCTGGCTGTCGGCTATCATGGCAGCCCGATTCTTAGCCTCAGCCTTTGCAGCCGGACCCGCTCTTATCATTATCCTGTGCCTCATTGTAAGAAAATATACCAAATTTGATCCCGGCAGAGAGGCCATTCAAGCTCTTGGAAAGACCATTACGTATACGATGATCTTAAATGTAATGTTCCTCGGATTTGAAGTCTTTACCGCTTTCTACAGTACCATACCAGGACATATGCATCCATTCGATTACCTCTACGTTGGTTTAGATGGTTATACAAAGCTTGTTCCCATGATGTGGCTCTCGAGCATCCTCGCAATAAGTGCTCTTGTTCTTCTGTTAAATCCTAACTGGCGTAAGAATGAGACGACACTCGCAGTAGCTTCAGTTGCGGTATTCTTTTCCCTCTGGATCGATAAGGGTTTTGGTTTAATCGTAGGAGGATTTGTACCCAATATGTTTGAAAGAGTTTTTGAGTATTGGCCAACGATTCCCGAGGCATTAATTACCCTTGGGGTATGGGCAGTCGGGTTTTTAATACTAACCATCCTTTACAAGATTGCTACAACGGTAAAGGAAGAGGTGGTCTATGATAAATATGGTGAAAAGCAGATAAAAATTTAATTTATGGAGATTCTGAGACGTTTCTTAAAATATAGATTTATAAATATATTTATTATATAATTTAAATAGATTAGGTTTTCGTATAGTAAAGGAGGTGAGATTTTAGGTGTGGATTTTGGAATTAGACAAGGATAAATGTAACGGTGAAGGGAAATGTGCAGAAATATGTCCTGTGGAGGTTTGGCAGGTAAAAGACGGTAAATGTGTTGCTGTGCAAGCAGACTTATGTGAGGGATGTGAAAGCTGTGTTACTGAGTGTACAAATGGGGCAATAACGCTCAAAGAGATGTAAAATTGTTTGTGAAAAAATAAATAAGGAAGGGATGCCGAAAATAGGGCATCCCTTCCTCGTTTTTAGCCTTTAACACTTGATATAACATAATCTCTCTGATAAATTACCTCAGGAGGGGTTCTGGAAGAGTTAATCTCAAAATTTGGCTATTTAGCCATATTCATACTTACATTTTTTGAAGGCGAGAGTGTACTCATTGCAGCAGGGTTCCTTGCGTATAATGGGTATCTTGATACAAATACGATAGTGCTTGTCTCTGCTACAGCCTCCTATGTAGGTCACGGAACATTCTTTATCATTGCACTTCACAGGAGAGAGGCATTCCTTAAATTTACCCAGAGATTTATAAAAGTGGACCTATCAAAACTTGAGTCTTTAATGGCAAAGTATGGAATTGCATCAATATTTATAAGTCAGTGGCTTTACGGGTTCAGGCTATTAAGTGCAGCAGTCCTTGGTCTTTCACGTATGGGTGTAAAAAAATATTTTACCTTTCAGCTTATTAGTTGCGTTATCTGGGCAATAATATGTACCCTTGTGGGCTATTTTTTCGGTGCAACAATTAAAAATGTCCTCGGTGACGTTAAAAAGTATGAACCGTATATAGCGGCAAGTGTCTTAGCAGCAGGCTTTATCATCTGGTTTATAAGAGATGTGAGAAAGAAGAGAAATGCAGTAAATGCAAAAAGTTGAATTGCCCTTTATTGCCGCTTCGCTATGTCAGGTTTTCTGTATATAAAGCTCCCAATAACCTTTGTCTTCGAGCTTCACAGATTCAAATTTATATCCATGTTTTTTACAGTATCGGGGGATAGAATCTTCAACTGTTACTGGTGAGTCACAAAGTATCTTTACTATTGCCCCGCTGGGCAATTTTTCCATTAATTTTTTGGTAAGGACTATAGGGTAAGGACAAACTCTTCCGAGAACGTCGAGAGTTTCTGTTGGTGTTAATGATTTTAAATTAGTCATTGCCGTAAACTTTTTTTATTGTAGCATATACAAAAGGCATTAATTTGATATTTTAGAAAAACAGAATATGGTCACATGACTCTATTGCTTGCTCTATTTCAGCATACGGGACGATCTGAGTTTTTAACTCCCCATCAGGATGGTCTGCATCCATGACAATCATGTCTTCTGTGAGACCGAATTTCCTTATATCTTCTTTGCATACATATACATTCAAACCAAAGAGGAGTGCATTCCGGATATGCATATCTAAACTTGTAACATCATATATAGTGAGTGCTTTCTGGTTTTTTATGCAGTTGAGAACCCCGTCACCAATGAATGCAAGAAAGGGTTCGACATTGTCACCATCCTTAAGGTAAATTTCTACAGACTGACTTGAGAGTGCATGGGTCAAAGCTAACCTTGATGTCTCTGTTTTGTAAGGTGGTTTATCAACTAAAAAAGCGAGTTTTGTTATCGCCATTTATTCACCTCCTATATGGAGCACCCTGTCTGAATCAAAACAGCTTGCAAGATACCAGTCCATATTATGCCGTTTCCATCCCTCCATGGTATCTTCTTTATGATATCCTCTTGCTTCGGAACATGCTTCACAGGCAGTAAAATTTACCCCTCTTTCTATTAGTTCTTTCACCTTCTTTTCCAGAAAAGAATAATCCCTGTATGCTCTCTGGGCTTTCTTTGAGAGCATCGTAGCATTACCTGAAACCCAGAAGTCAACCTTATGCCCTTTATTTATTGCTGCTTCAGCGAGTCTGAGCGCAAAGTCAAGACTCATCGAGCCAATGAGGGAAGAGAAAGTGCCAATTGTAAGTTTTCCCATGATGATACCTCCTATAGCCAGGCTAATTTTTCATACTCATTAAAAATTACATCAACCAGATCATTATAGGTAATGACCTTCACACGACTATCAACCTGTGAGTTTGTAAAGCCATGTGTTTCAAGGTCATCTTTAAGAACATAAAACTTTGCTGGTTTTTCAAGGAGAGGAGATGACTTTCCATTTTCTCTGAGCGTTGCATGATAAATACCATTCTGCACAAATATAACGCCCAGTCTTTCAGCTTTTAATCTCTCATAGGTATCTGTATTGAATCTAAAATGGCTCACAAAGATACCTAATTTCATAAAACATCTCCTCTGATATAAATGTTAAAGCCAATTTGTTAATAAAAATGTAATACTTTAATGAGAATTACGCAATGGTTGTTTTCAAAGTATTACCGCCTTTGTCATTGCGAAGCAATCTATAATGTGATGGGATTGTTTCGTCGCCCCGATTTAATCGGGACTCCTCGCAATGACACTTCGAGAGGGTTATGCAATTTAGATTTAGATTGCAGGATGAAAACTATAAAAATATATAATAGGTTATGAACCTTGACACTGTACTCCACAAAGGCAGCCCCGATAAACCTGCAATGATATTCATACATGGCCTCGGAATGGATAAGGATATTTGGGTGAATCCGTCTAAATCCCGTATTCTTGGGGGGATATTCCCTTTAAAAGTTTTTTTGAGTAAAAGACATCAACGTAAAGACTCTATTTCCGACAGGAATTCCTCCGGGGATACAATTAAACCTTTAACAGATAAGCAAACTGATACTCTCCAGACATTGTTTGATGACCTTACGTTTAGAAATTACACTGTAATTACATGGAGCCAGGAAAGACCTGCGAGCCCGATAGATTCGGTTGTCTCGGAGTTAAAAGAGATTATAAGGATTGCGAATAAGCTGACAAAGAATGGCATAGTGCTTATTGGCCACAGCAGGGGTGGGCTCATTGGCCGAAAATACCTCTTGAGAAACGATAAGTCAGTACGAGGGCTTATAACAATCTCTACTCCTCATAAAGGAAGCTCTGTGGCCAAGCTTGCGAGGTATCTATCTCCCCTTGTCTCTGTAATAGACCCTCTTTTTCATGGAGGAGAAAAAGGAACGGTTTCCTTTGCAATCAAACGAATTCTTAATTTTCTTAAAAGCAGGGCGCTTAAAGAGCTTCTCCCTGAATCACACTTCTTTAAATCTCTGAAAGACGGTCCGTGTGACGGGGTATATTATGTTTCTGCGGGGGGTACAGATCCAACGCTCTTCAGTCTTTACAACTTTTCAATTCCTGATATCTTCGAAAAGGTGATACCTAAAAATCTTTATCCTGAGGAAATAAAAAAAGGTAGAGGTGATGGATTAGTATCTGCAGAGAGTTCAAAGATTCCCTGGGGGAGTGAGCATTATAATTTTCCGCTTAACCATGCGCAGATATTGTTTGATAAGGGGGTGAGGGATAAGCTGGTAGAAGCAATAGAGGAGACTTTTTGAATTTTCGATGAGATGTGATGATTTTTACATGTAGTCAACAACAGAGCTAATCAGCGGGGCTAAGCCGAGTCTAAGTTGAGCGTTTTGATATGCGCTCTTTTTGTCTTTTCTGTTTCTTGTAAAATATCAAAAACTCTTTTGGAGACAACACCTTAATCCCATGACATAGTTCAGCAGGGAAATGATTTTGATTTCCTGTAGCGATACATAAGGCTTGGCTTGCAATGGCAACTTCAAGAAATGGTTCATCATCAATGTCAGGGAGCGAATTAGCCACAGGTGAGGGTGCCACTGTTTGCCCCCGATACACAATATAGTCAAGAAGTACAGCCACCTTTTCTGATGCAAACTTGAACTTCGGCCTACTGAGCACTTCATTATACTCTGATAGAATACGGGCATCAAAAGAAAGTATCAGTTCTCCAGATGAAACCATACGGACGATTTCACCGCAAGCCCCGAATGGCGACAAAAGACCAGCAACAAGAACATTAGTATCTATGACAATATTCACCGAGCGCGTTTCTTGCGAACAGCCTTTATTTCTTCGTTGATTTCGTCCATCGAAATCTTGCTGGTTCCTTGCTGAATAGAACGACGCTGAAGAGAGACAACCGCTTCAACAGCACGTGCCTGCCTGAATGCCGATAACGACTCCTCAAGGTTTGCTTCGGTTATTGCAGCAAGAATGGCTATAGGCCGTCCGTTGCTGGTAACAACCATTTCCCTTTCCTCTAAGAGCTCTTTCCAGACTTGTGCTGATTTGCCTCTTAAGTCGCGGACGCTCAAAAATTTCATAGTTTTATCCCCCATTTGTGTATTATATTATGTACACAAATGTCACTCGTTGTCAATTTATATCTTACACATAACGCCTGAATCACCGGCGGCTGTTTGCTGTCCAGTGGATTTGCATGTTAAGAACTCTTTTGATGTTGTGAAGCATATAAATCTATCAGCCGTCGAATCATTTTTTGGTATGAAGTATGATACCGTTGTGCCTCTCTTTTGAAAAATTCAATGCTCGATTTGTTCAATGCAATGGTTACCTTGACATTTTCCTCTCTCAATACCAGTTTGTCAGGTGATGGAAGAAAGTCTCTAATTACTTTCAACTTGCCCATCGGTTCATCAGTATATTTTATTTTGCTCTTCATATATCTTCCTCCCTTTTCTCCAATATCCAGCACCATAGATGCGGATGATATTTCCTCTATAAGTAAACCTGACGGTCATTATACCGTCACCAACACGACCAATACAGTAAAACCGTTCTTCTTCTGAACTATGGGTTACATCTTCAACTATGACACGGTGAGGATCCAGGAAAGCGTGTTGTGCCAACGCAAAAGAAACATTATGTTTAGCCTGGTTCTCCTTATCTTTTTCCCCATCCCAGTCAAAGCGGGTTTTCCCCATACACATACTATACTACAGATATAATGGATTTAGCAATATAAATATATGGCTAATTGTATGGGTTAGATTTCGGTGCTTTGGTGTATAGCGTTGCTGATTTACACACATAACTACACTGGCGCAACCAGCATGAACTAAAATTGTGTCTCGGTTAATGCCAGTCGGGTTGATGTGTTTAGTGTCCCGAATGCTTTCGGGAATGCCGCAATGGAAATCAAGTTAGAGCTGAATACAGTCTTTAAAAATTAAGGAAGTGGATTTTTTTATTTCCGATCAGGATCGTTTTTTCTCTTGACAGAGCGGGGCCTTATAAGAGTTAGACAGTGCGTCGGATTCATGGGAGGTGCTTGTCTAAGAATGCTCTGACACCCATAATCATCGTAACGACCTCGGTGTGCGTGATTTCTCCAAACCGGCCATGATCCGCTTTATTTCGAGTATCACCCCAAGCTGTAATCTGTTTGTTCTCTGATGCGGAGATTACCTCGATCTTTTTAGCTGGTTGATAGAGGGCTGTTTGGAATTTCGCGATAGTTGTTCTACCCACATCGTACACTATGCCTTGGGCATCACAGATTCGTCGCAATGCATCTTCGAGTGATGCCCCGGCCAGAAAAGCAGCAATTGCAAGCTGAAGCTGTTTTTGGTTAGGATCCTTGGCTGTTTCTGCGGCCTGAGCCTGTGCTTGTGCAATATCGAGAAGATCCCCTTCGATCTCATGCGCAATGGCCAGGCGAGGGCTTTTGAGGCTGCCTTGCTCAAACAACGTCATTACACCGCGGCTCGCCGCGAGCGCTCCGCTCCAATCGTTCTTCTTTAACGCGGTATCAAGAACAGCCCACAGTGGATGGCTCCCTCCGACAGTATCGTGAAGCACAGTCAGAGCAAGGCCACCCGCTTCAAGATACTGGTTTGTCCCTTGGTTATCACGCGTGAGGTTCTTAATCCGTTCGATTCGTACCTTTACTATTTTGTTCAGGTCATCTGTCATATCGATTCACCGTCTAACAATTATTATACGAATTACCTGTTGACATTTCTAATGGAGAAAATATAGCACATTTTAGAATTTGATAAAAGAAAAATCAAAATGATTCATTTAACGATTCGTATGAGATTCAGTAAGTTTGAATGTTATTGGTGCTATGATTTCTTGGGTGACTTCTGGGAATGGTGCAGCCCTTTTG
>JAGVMY010000073.1 GCA_020053565.1 Thermodesulfovibrionales bacterium | reverse complement strand
CTCAGCGTATGTCTTATTGACATCAATGCCTTCTTTACGGGCATTTTTAATAAGCTGCTCCTTCCACCGCCTGTATGCAGGCATGTTCCACGGTCCAACAGCACCCTCTAACAAAGAAAGACCCTTATCAGGGATAATTAAATCCTCATCATATTTCAAAATATTGCCAAAGCCTTTACATTCCGGGCATGCACCAACAGGATGGTTGAAAGAGAAAAGAAGGGGATATGGTCTGGGTAGTTCACTATCACATTCATCACATGCGTTCTCCGACGAAAAGCTGAGAGCTGAGAGCTGAGAACTGAGAGCTGTATTGATAATGACAACCTTCATCCTCCCCCGTCCTTCTCTCCACGCCATCTCAACCGAGTCTGATAATCTTGGATCATCCTTTATCACAAGTCTGTCAAGAACAATATTAAGTAATCCCCCCTTGCCCCCCTTTAGTAAAGGGGGGATGGGGGGATTTTCTTCCTCTTGAAATTCCGATATATCGACTATCTCACCATCGAGCCATACCCTGTAAAACCCCCGTTTCTTTAATTCATCTACTGTTTCCTTTGTCTCAAAAACGATAATCGCCTTTTCACCATGGTGTTTCTCTATAAGCTCTGAAACTACCTGTGAAGGATTCCATATCTTTATCTCTTTTTCACAATTCGGGCAAAAAGGTGTAGAAACTTTTGAGTACAGGAGCCTGAAGAGGTCATAAATCTCTGTCAGCGTTCCTACAGTTGAACGCGAACCACGAACAGGATTCTTCTGTTCAAGAGCTATTGCCGGCCTTATGTTGTGAATAGCATCGACATCGGGTCTGTCGAGTTTTTCAAGAAAAAGCCTGGCATATGTTGAAAGAGACTCAATAAACCTCCACTGGCCCTCAGCAAAGACCGTATCAAAGGCAAGGGAAGATTTCCCAGAGCCAGATACCCCTGTTATTGCTATAACCTTATTATGGGGGAGACTGAGGCTGATATTCTTGAGGTTATTCTGCCGGGCACCTTCAATTATAAGTTTCCTTTCAGACATCTGGATATTTTAACACTTTTAAATTGTAAATCCTTAAATCTGCTTCTGGCCTCCCTTTCCAAAAGAGCACAGATTTTATGATTATTCTAAGATTATTCTGAACCACTTATACAAAACCTTTACTTTTAGACCTATTTTTAATAACATACTGCTATGAAAGAAACGATTGTTACTAGGATTAATAATTATCTCTATTTACGTGAAGAAGTGGTTGTCGGCTATATTTTCGGATCGTATTCTACTGATAGGGTTAGACCTAAGAGCGATATTGACATTGCAGTGCTTTTAAGAGATGACATTGACAGCAAAGACTATGGGAATATAAAACTGAGTATTATCAATGACTTGATTGATCTCCTTTCTTTTGACAGGATTGATGTGGTCATCCTGAACACTGCGTCTCCCCTGCTTTCTCATGAGGTCATTAAAAAAGGCATGATAATTTTTTCAAAAAATGATGCAAAACGCATACAATACACAACATATGCCACAATTCATTATCTTGACACTATTTATCTCAGGAAGGTACAAAACAGAATCCTCCATGAAAAAATAAGGAGCGGGAACTTTGGTTATTTCAAGGGAAGTCATAAATACTCGATTGAAAAGGTTAGAAAAGTCACTGCAGATACTTCAGCAGTCAAGTGAAGTTCCTTTTGAAGAATTGATTTCTAATGATGTGCTACTAAGTGCGGTTGAGAGGAATCTCCATGTTGCCATAGAATGTATTTTAGATATAGGCAACCACATAATTGCAGAAAAGGGGTTCGAAACACCAGAGGACAACGAAGACATTATACGGATATTAGGAGATGAAAAGGTAGTTCCTTCTGACTTTGCCAAAAGAGTAAAAGGCATAGCAGGTTTCAGAAACATCCTCGTCCATGAGTATACAGACATTGACTATGGATTGCTTTATAATTTTCTTACATATCGCCTCAATGATTTAAGGGAATTTGCTCTGCATATAAGCTCATACCTTATATCCAGAAGACTTTAAAAAACTTTTAGAAAGTTATCCTAAAGAAGTTGTGAAAGATTATCTTCAAAACACAGAAAAGGTGCTTCAATGGTTAAAACAAAACGAGAAATTAAAGCGATAATTAAAAGATATGAAGAGGAGCTTAGAAAACTCGGTATAAGACCGCAGAAGGTTATACTTTATGGGTCGTATGCGAGAGAAATTCCGCGTGAAGACAGCGATATAGACCTGATTGTTATTTCTGAGGATTTCAAAGATATGAATCTCAGAGAAAGACTTGAAACCCTTGGTCTTGCTGCAGGTAGAGTTTTTGAACCCATAGAGGCAATCGGTTATACAGAAGAAGAAGTAAAAGACACAAAAGGCACATTCCTTGAAGAAATATTACCTGCTTCACACTGACCCTAACAGGGCTGATTTCAGAAGTTTCTTACATTATTGCAGTCTATGGCGTATATTTCGCCATCTACTCTTGTGCCGACAATGCCAGTAGCAACTGCTACAAAACAAAGAGTGCCAGCAGGTGATGCTGCCCATGTTGGTGGGTTAGTTACCGGTGTATTTAATTGATTGTTCTGGATTGTTCTGTAACTGAAACTCGTATCAGTTCCAGGCCGAAAACCTGGAAGGGCCTCTCCCGCAGTAGTTTGAATTGCAACGAGATTTGCATCACGAATGGCAGCAGTATTGCCGGCAGCACCAAGACTCGCTGTATATCTTGCATTATCCGCAAAAAAATTCTCCTCAAGAAGCCGCAGGGATTGAAGATTACTATATGCCTCTGTCCGTGCAGCACTCCTCTGCTGTCCTATATATGCAGGGATTGCAATAGCAGCAAGGATACCGATAATAGCGATAACGATTAATAACTCAACGAGGGTAAATCCTTTGTTTTTTATCATTCTTTCATCTCCCATGGTATAGCAGAGG
>JAGVMY010000066.1 GCA_020053565.1 Thermodesulfovibrionales bacterium | reverse complement strand
ATCTCTGTCACCATTGGATTTGAAGAGTCACTTGCTCACCTGATTTATGCAGGTTCAGACTTTTTCCTGATGCCCTCAAAGTATGAGCCATGTGGGCTCGGCCAGCTTATCGCAATGAGATATGGCAGTATTCCTATTGCGAGAAAAACAGGTGGACTTGCAGATGCGATACAGGACTATGATTCTCTAAAGTCCAAAGGAACAGGATTCCTTTTTTCTGATTATACACCTTCTGCAATGCTTGATACGATAAAGAGGGCACTCTGTGTGTATACTGAAAAGGATAGAATGCAGAAGATGATCAGTGATGCGATGAAGATGGACTATTCATGGAATAAATCAGCAGAGAAATATAGGGAACTCTACAGTTATGCGATAAAAAAGAAGACTGCCATTAAAAGATAATTGATAATGAACACAGATCAAAGACCCGAAGACAAAACGCAAGAAGAGGTACTCAGGCTTTATAAAGAGGTGAGTCAGACAAAAGAGTATCTTGAAGGAATTATTGAAGACTCAGAAGTTGCAATTATTACCTCTGACCTGAATGGCGTGATCACCTCATGGAATAAGGGCGCTGAGAAGATATACGGGTTCACCAGTGAAGAAGCTATAGGAAGATTTTTACCTTTTGTGCCAATATCACTTATTGACGATGAAAAAGAGAGCATCGAGAGAATAAAAAATGGAGAGGTGCTGAAAGATATTGAAACTATCAGGCAAAAAAGCGACGGCACAATTATAGATGTCAGCCTTACACGTTCTCCGATAAGAGATGCGGCAGGTAGGATAGTAGGAGTAAGTTGTATATCAAGGGATATCTCGGAGAAGAAGCGTGTAGAGCTGGAGTTAATAAGGAGGAACCAGGAGTTATCAAGGCTTTTCTTTATCAGTTCAGCAATGAGAGGAACACTTGAACTCGACAGATTGTTGAGGATGGTTCTCACTGCAGTTACTATGAGTGATGGCCTCGGGTTTAACCGTGCGATTCTTTTTCTTGTTAACGAAAGCAGGAATGTGTTAAAAGGAGAAATGGGTGTGGGACCTGCAAGCCCTGATGAGGCTGGACAGATATGGGAAAGGCTCTCTCTGGAGAAAAAAACCCTCTATGACATAATGCGTGATATCGAAAAAGGACCATTAAGAAAGGATTCCTTTTTTGACAGACTCAGCCTCGGAATAGAAATACCTCTTTCAGAGGAAACAGTCCTCGCAAAGACAGTAAAAGAAAAAAGGCCCTTTAACATTCAGAATGCAAAGGAAGATCCACTTTCAGATACAGTCCTCATCCAGCAGTTAGGGACACAGGCTTATGCTGTTGCACCTCTGATATCGAGAGATAAGGTAAGCGGTGTTATCTGGGTTGATAATCATTTCAACAGAAGTCTTATCGTTGAAGAAGACATGAGGTTTCTGAGCGCTTTTTCGAACCATGTGGCAAATGCTATTGAGAGTGCAAGGCTCTTCGAGCAGGTTGCCCTTACAGAGCAGGAACTTGAGAATATATTTGAGTCAATGTCGGACATGGTGTATTTCAACAGTAAAGACTATGTCATCAAGAAGATAAACAGGGCTGTGAGTGAAAAGATAGGTAAATCAGCAGAGGAGATTGTGGGGAAAAAGTGCTATGAGGTATTTCATGGCACGAATGAACCAAAACCTGAATGTCCTCATCACAAAACCGTGATGACAAAAAGAGCTTTTGTTGAGGAGCTTGAGGAACCGTTTTTAGGAGGTACCTTTATTAACTCAAGCTCTCCCATATTTAATAGTTCAGGAGAGTTTATTGGGACGGTTCATGTAGCCAGGGATATCACAGAAATCAAGAAACTGCAGGAGAAACTTGTGTTGTCTGAGAGAATGGCAGCACTCGGAGAGGTTGCAGCAAAAGTAGCACATGATATTAGAAACCCGCTTGTTTCTGTTGGTGGATTTGCGAGAAGGCTTGAAAAGAAATTAGACGGTAATCTTAAGGAATATGCATCGATAATTGTAAATGAGACTACGAGACTCGAGAGTATCCTTAAAGAGATTCTTAGTTTTGTGAGAGGGGCAAAGCTTGAAAGGGAAATGGTCAATATAAATGAACTTGTGGATGAGGTTACTTCATTAATAAAGTCTGAGCTCGATGAAAGGCATATAGTTTTTGTCAAGGAATTTGCCATACCCCATGAGATATATGTAGATCCTAACAGTATCAAAGAAGTCTTGCTCAATGTCCTGACAAATGCAGTCCAGGCTATTGGGAGTAACGGTACACTATTTGTGAAGACATATATGAGTGATGACTCTGCGGTGATAGAGGTGGAGGATACTGGTAATGGCATGTCAGATGAAATACTCCCGTTTATATTTGACCCATTCTTTACCACAAAGGGTTCGGGTACCGGCCTTGGACTTACTATCACACACAAAATTATAGAAAAACATAACGGGAGAATCGAAGTCGAAAGTAAGGTAAACAGGGGAAGCACTTTTAAGATATTCCTACCGTTAAAAAGGTAAGAAGTGAAGAGGGAGGTGTTATATGAAGATACTTGTTGTTGATGACGATGAACATATTTTAAGACTTTATAAAGATGAGCTCAGTGAGGAGGGTTATGAAGTTGTATTGGCAGCTAATGGACAAGAAGCCCTTGATCTCTTTCATAAAGAAGACCCTGACCTTGTTACTCTTGACATACGCTTGCCTGATATAGATGGTATACAATTACTGAGACAGATGAAAGAGAAGAAACCCCGGCTTCCCATTATTATGTCGACAGCTTATGATTACAGGGATGATTTTTCAATATGGGCTTCAGAGGCGTATATTGTAAAGTCGTCAGACCTTAATGAATTAAAAGCTACAATAAAAAGGCTTCTGAGTAAGGAATAATGTCCCGGGATATTTATCTTGAAAGTATACCTTTGCATGAGGCGCTCACAAGGTGGTTGAGCAAGCTTGATACCGAAGGAATGGGGAAGCCGCTTTCAGGTGAAACAATCAGGGTTATAGATTCTCTCGGAAGAGTTACTGCAAAGGCAATTATTGCAAAGACCTCATCTCCTTTTTATCATTCGTCGTCAATGGATGGTTATGCGGTAAGGTTTACCGATACTTTTGGGGCTTCAGAGACAAATCCTCTCAGACTGAAAATAGGCGAACAGGCAGTATATGTTGATACCGGTGACCCCATGCCTGAT
>JAGVMY010000104.1 GCA_020053565.1 Thermodesulfovibrionales bacterium | reverse complement strand
TGCAATCTACCTTTGTATCAGGTGTAATAACTCCTTCCTCAAGTGCTGCGATTGCAGTAATAATCTTAAATGTCGAGCCGGGAGGATACTGGCTTTGTAATGCCCTGTTGAGCATAGGATTTTTTTTGTCCTTAGTTATGGATATCCATTCGTGGTAGTTTATTCCTCTTGAAAAGAGGTTGGGGTCAAAGGAAGGTTTACTTATCAGTCCCAGTATTTCACCTGTGCCAGGTTTAATTGCAACAAGTGCACCAGACCTTTCTCCAAATGCCTTCTCAGCCTCATTCTGGAGATTAATATCTACACTCAATGTGATATCTTCTCCTTTCATCGGTTGTTTTTCCTGTAATAGCCTTATCTCTCTGCCGAGGGCATCAACCTCGATTATCTTTTCTCCGGGTTTACCTCTGATTTTTTTGTCGAAGAGCATCTCAGCTCCCCACTGTCCTATGAACGCTTCAGGAGGGACATCTCTGAATGCAGGGTCTCTTAACTGGGAGGGAGTAAGTTTTCCGAGATATCCTATGAGATGTGAACCGAAATTACCATAAATATATTCCCTGCTCACATCAACTTCAATGATAAGTCCTGGAAAGTCAGACCGCCTCGATTCGATATATGCGACCTCATTGGAGGACAGACCCTGCTTTAGTCTTATGAGTGTAAAAGGACCCATACCGTTTTTATTTGTTTTTTCGTGTATCTTTTCAACTGGCATATGAAGAACTTTTGAGAGTAAATCGACCTTACTCCTATCGAATTCACCATAGATTATCGATGCACAGTAGTAGGACGAATTTTTTACGAGTGGAATACCATTTCTGTCGAATATTATTCCCCGTGGTGCGGGTATGGTGATGACCCTTAATCTGTTCGCCTCAGATGATTTCCTGTATTCGTTCCCCTGCACTATCTGCAATTGCCATAGCCTGATAATGAGGAGCAGAAAAACTGCAATAACTATATAACTTATCGTTAAAATTTTTTCGGATTCGTTTTTCACTTTTACCCTTCGCTACCATGGTGTACGGCTCTTGGCTTCAAAAATATCCCCAAAGGGGCATTTATAAGGGATTGTATGGTAACCATGAAAAGAGCTGCGCCAATGCTCACCGGCATTCTCTCAAAGATGCTTCTCGACAGAAAAACAACAGTTCCATCAAAAAATGTAAGGACTGAAATGCCGATGATACCTAATAAAGGAGTCCATCTAAAGAAACTCCCTGACATGAATGAAGAAAAATAACCCACAAGTCCTTTACTCAGGAGATTGGGGCCAAGGAATGCACCTGAAAGGCTGTCCTGAACTGCACCAATGAGTGATCCCAACAATGTTCCATAGACTTTTTCTCCCCTTATACCTGCATAGTAGGCGACAACAGATATGAAATTTGGAGCAACATCGAATAATGATACTCTTCCTTGAATGATGAATATCAAAAGGATTATTATTGCCCAGAAGAGATATCTCATCTTTTTATTATTGCTACTTCCTCAATCTTTGTCGTGTCCACAAATGGGAGTACTTCTATATACCGGAAAAGACCGGTACTCTTTTTGTCAACTCTCGATACATAGCCAACAGGGATTCCTTTTGGGAATAGTGCATCAAGCCCGGATGTGATGACAATGTCGCCTACATTTACCTCTTCATCATAGGGGATATATTTCAACTGGCATTTCCTGTATCCTGTGCCTGAGATTATCCCCTCTCTTCTGCTTTCCTGAAGCCTTACCGATGCTGAGAAGTTTATGTCAGTGAGAAGAAGCAGGGATGAATATGAATGAGATACATCTGAAATCTTTCCTGCAAGTCCATTATATGTTATCGCGGTCATGTCTTTCTCAACCCTGTCGTGGTATCCCTTGTCAAGGACAAGGGTGTTTGACCAAAAGTCTGCACTTCTTGAGATAATACGTGCTGCAGCAACAAACTTCTGTTCTTTTTCCTTAAGAGAAAGGAGTTCCCTGAGTCTTTTATTTTCACGCAGGGCTTCATGATACTCCTGCTGTTCTCTGAGTAATTTATCAAGCTCTGCTTTTAATCTTACGTTTTCCTGTTCTCTTAAGAGCATTCTTTTAAATGGAGAGGTAATAGAGTCTGTCACAGAATTCACTACGCCGTGGAGACTGTCCAGTGCATTATTCAGGAACTTAAGAGGATGAAAATATCCCTTATTACTCTGGTACGTCATCAAACCTATTGAAAGGATGATGAAGAGAAAAAGCAAAAGCCTCTTTTTAGGCATTATAAGTTGATAGCAACTCTTTTGAGCAGGTCTAATTCGTCAAGCATTTTGCCCACTCCACGGACTATTGCAGTGAGTGGATCTTCTGCTACTATGACTGGAAGCCCTGTAGCTTCTCTTATAAGTAAGTCAAGACCCCTGAGAAGGGCACCTCCACCGGCGAGGACAATACCCTTGTCTACAATATCTGCAGCGAGTTCAGGAGGTGTATTTTCAAGGATAACCTTAATTGTTTCAAGTATTATGTTGACAGGCTCAGTAATGGCCTCGCGGATTTCTGCTTCGTTAATTGTTATGGCTTTGGGTATACCAGAAATAAGATCTCTTCCTTTTATCTCCATTACACGCTGGTCATTGCTGCCTGTATTAAATGCAGAACCTATTTCAATCTTTATATGCTCTGCTGTTCTGTCTCCTATCATGAGGTTGTATCTCCTCTTTATGTAAGCAATTATAGCTTCATCCATCTTGTCGCCACCCACCCTCACTGCTTTGCTGTAAACAACCCCATCTAAGGATATGACAGCAATGTCGGTTGTTCCTCCTCCGACGTCTACAATCATATTGCCAGATGGCTCCCCCACAGGAAGACCTACCCCGATAGCAGCTGCCATCGGCTCAATCACAAGATACACTTCACGTGCACCGGCAGACTGAGCAGCATCCTTTACTGCTCTCTGCTCCACTTGTGTAATGCCTGAAGGTACCCCTATGATTATCCTCGGCGATACAAAACTCCTTCTGTTATGAACCTTCGAGATGAAGTACTTGAGCATCACTTCTGTTGCGTCAAAATCTGCAATGACGCCGTCTTTCAATGGTTTTATCGCTACAATATCGTAGGGAGTTTTACCGAGCATCTTTTTCGCTTCTGACCCAACTGCAATAAGTTTCTTATTATCTCTTCTTATCGCCACAACAGATGGCTCGTTACATACGATACCTTTTCCTTTAATAAATACAAGTGTGTTTGCTGTACCGAGATCTATTGCTAAGTCATTTGAAAACCATCCAAGTATCTTATGTAACATTAGGTCCCCCTTGAAACAGTGTCTTTATCAGTAGTTGTTATTGTCACTACTTTTGTTTTTGCGATTTCGTCACCGAGACGCATCCTCTCTTTACTTCCCAACAAAATAATAAATTCAAAAACAGAAACTATCACTATAAATATCCATCCAAACCACGGGATTTTATACAGAAGGTATCCTATAGCAAATGTACTATTTCTGAGTATTGAGTCCTTAAAAGAGCATGGTTTATTTGTATCTGCTGAAATAACCTTTAGCCCTATGAGTTTTTTCCCTAAGCTTCTCCCGTCAAAAAGACCATCCCCTATCAAAAGATAGGCAAGTCCTGCAAAAAAACCGGCTTTTGGTATCACCTCCGTCACTGCTACGATTATGATAAAGTCAAGGATTTTTGCTATAATTCTGAGAAGTAAGTCTGCACTTGTGAATTTCTCAGACATCTGAAATACTAACAGAAGATTCCTATTTTTTCAAGGGCAGTGCGGTTTACACAGTTTCTTGTGTTTACACAGTTTCTTGTGTTATAAAACCTCAATAAACTCAACGGACTCAATAACCCCAATAAACTCGACAAACTAAAATGGATATAGTCCTTGCAACAAGAAATAAAAAGAAGATTGAAGAGATAAAAAGGATTGTTGAAGGAATGCAGATTTCCCTACTCGCACTCGATGATTTTCCCGGATGTCCTGAAGTGAAAGAAGACGGAGTTACATTTGAAGAGAATGCAGTGAAGAAAGCAGAAGCAATTGCAAAATATACAGGAAAATGTGCACTTGCAGATGATTCGGGACTTGAAGTGTACGAAATGAAAGGGGCTCCAGGTACCTTGTCTGCACGGTATGCTGGTGAGGCTGCAGATGACAGGAAGAATATTGAAAGACTGCTCTATGAGATGCACTCAATTGCGAACGAGAAAAGAGGTGCACGATTTGTATGCTGTATTGCCTTAGCATCTCCTGACGGGAACGTAAGAACCTTTTTGGGGCATGTTGAAGGGAGGATAGGGAAAGAACCAAAGGGCGTTAACGGTTTTGGCTATGATCCTCTATTCTATCCCGAAGGACTTAACAGGACTTTTGCCGAGATGTCTGATAATGAGAAAGATACCCTGAGTCATCGGGGCAGGGCACTAAGAGGTCTTCAGAGATATCTTACGGAAAATAAAGAGTAATTTTAAAATTTATATACTAAACTTCATAATTTTTAAGAATCAGGTTAATAAGTAAAACTTATCGTTTTATCAAAAATATGAATTTGACTTAACACACCATAATGATTATAGTATATCTGTTCTGATTTAGCACAGTAGTACTTCCGTCTGAGTTTTGCCATTAAGACACTGAATTTTTGTATTTAGTGCTTTAATATTTTCGTTTTTGCATAAATTTATTTTTAGATGGAGGTAGAGTATGAGACTTGTTCTTCTCGGCGCTCCCGGAGCAGGTAAGGGAACTCAGGCAAAAAAACTCATCGAAACATACGGTATCCCACAGATTTCCACAGGTGATATTCTCAGAAAGGCAGTTGCAGATGGTACCCCCCTTGGAAAAGAAGCAAAATCTTACATGGATAAGGGTGAGCTTGTGCCTGACAGTGTTGTCATTGGACTTGTGAAGGAAAGAATTGCCCAAGATGACTGCAAGAAGGGCTATATACTTGACGGCTTTCCAAGAAATACTGCACAGGCAGAGGTATTAGATAAGGTGCTTGCTGAAATGGGAGCCCCGCTTGATACTGCCTTGAGTGTTGATGTGGAAAAAGACGTTCTTATGAAGAGGTTGACAGGAAGAAGGACGTGTAGGAAGTGCCAGCAGATGTACAATATATATTTTTCTCTACCAAAGAAAGAGGGTGTATGTGATAAATGTGGTGGGGAGCTCTTTCAGAGAGATGACGACAAAGAAGAAACAATCAAGAAAAGGCTTGATGTCTATGATGCCCAGACAGCACCTCTCATGGAGTACTACAAAAAGAAAGGGATAGTTAAATCAGTCATGGGATTGGGCGACATTAATGAGATATTTAGCAAGGTGTGTGCTGCATTAGGGAAGAAATAATCTTAGGGGAGAAAGGAGGATTTATATAAAACGATATCATGGTTAAGTGGCAACTTAAAAAATCTATAGAAAAGGAGGAGGAATAAGAAATGGAAATAGGTCATGGTGGTAAAGAACTTAAGGAAAGAGTTATATATGACAAAGAAGAAGCGAAAAAGAAGATTAAAGGTCTTAAAGAAGTACCGGTAAGGCGACAAATTGCAACAGAAGTTATAAGTATTGCTTATGGATTCTTCTCGCCACTTGAAGGATTCATGAAAAAGGCTGATGTTGAGAGTACAGTGAAGAATATGACTCTGGCAGATGGTACAGTGTGGACTATTCCTATTGTATTTGATATGTCAGACAAGGAAATCGCTGATTTTGGTATCAAGGTAGGCGATACAGTCCTTCTTACCCGTAATAATAACCCTTTAGCTACTTTTGAGGTCGAAGACATCTTTACTTATGATAAGCAGGAATGGTCTCAATCGGTTTATGGTACCACAGAGGCGAAGCATCCAGGTGTGAAGAGGACCAATGAATACAAGGATAAATTCTTGGGTGGCAAGTTAACCCTTGTAAATCCTCCAAAGTTCAATCCACCCTTTGATGCATACTGGCATACACCGTTAATGCACAGGGCAAAATTTAAGGAAAAGGGATGGAAGAGGATTGTGAACCACCAGACAAGGAATGTCCCTCATACAGGACATGAATGGCTTATGAAACATGCCTGGATGGCTACCCATGCAGAATTATCAATGGAGGAAACCGAAGGAGGGAAAGCGATTACCGGTATTCTGGTAAATGCCATTATCGGCGAGAAGAGGCCAGGTGATTATGTTGATCAGGCAATTATTTTATCACAGGATGCATTAAGAACATATGGATACTTCAGGGACGATCTTCATATGACCACCTTTACGCTCTGGGATATGCGTTATGCAGGACCTAAGGAAGCAATACATCACGCAATTATCAGGACAAACCTGGGACTTACCCATCACATGTTTGGAAGAGACCATGCTGGCGTGGGGACGTATTATCACTCCTATGCGGCCCATAGAATTTTCGACACCATACCAAAAGAGAAATTAAGAATAACACCCATATTTGTTCTTGAGTGGCTTTTCTGTCCACATTGCGGCGAAGTAACATGTATTGCTTTTTGTGGTCATAAGAAGGAGCAGCAACAGTTCAGCGGAACGTTAATCAGAGGTATTCTTATGGATGGGGTGAAGCCAACACGCCTCATCTTCAGACCAGAGATATTCGATATCGTTATGGATTGTGCTGAGAAATATGGTTTTGGTTCACCTTTTGTAACCCCTGAGTACTTAGAAAAGGGAACCCCAGCCTTTAGAATAGACCCATTATAGGAGGTGATGAGATGGCTGAGACTTATCCAATTAATGTATGGATTAACGAAGATCGGTTTGAGAAACTCAAAAGCGCAGGTTTAGGAGATATGCCTAGGGAAGTGCTGGCAGGCATGAAGGTTCTGGCAGTACCAACTACAGATGTACAGAGAGACAAGGTATTGAAGTTATTCTCAATGGCGAAGTATGATGCTGCGACGACAAAGAGCATCGAGCAACTTCCCAAACATGTAAAGGACAAAATATTCGATCTTGTTGTTGCCAGAAAGAAGATTGATGTCATGGAAGAGTTTTTATCGAAGTTCGAGCAGGCTGGTGATGCTTTCTGGAGCCAACAGATAGCTTAAAGGGCTCATACAAAGTCTGAGCCCTTGTACTATTATTAATGAAAGGGGGTGAGGTAGAAGACTTTCAAGTATTTCGATTGATGAAGTGAGATTTTTAAGACTAAAAAGGAGGTGTTAGAATGCCAAGTTTTGTAATTAATGAGAAGTGCGACGGTTGCAAGGGGCAGGATAAAACTGCATGCCTGTACATATGCCCTAATGACCTGATGGTTCTGGACAAGGAGAGGATGAAGGCATACAATCAGGAGCCTAATTATTGCTGGGAGTGCTACTGTTGTGTAAAGATATGCCCTCAGCAGGCTATGGATGTAAGGGGTTATCAGGACTTTATGCCCATGGGTGCCGCATCAACTCCTTTAAGAGGAACTGAAGACATCATGTGGACAATCACATTCAGGGATGGAAGGATTAAGAGGTTTAAGTATGCAACGAGGACTACACCAGAGGGTTCGATAAAGGCACTTGAGGGATTTCCCGAGGCAAAGGTAGTAGATTTAGCCACTCAGTTGCTCCTTGGAGAGCCAGATATAATGGGAGTAAAAGAACTCCCGACAAAGAAGAAATAAGAAAGGAGGGATGACCGTGAGAGAAATTGCAACAGAAGTTGTTGATACCGATATATTGATACTCGGTGGAGGAATGGCCGGCTGTGGTGCTGCAGTAGAGGCTGCATACTGGGCAAAGCCACTGGGTTTAAAAGTAACACTTGTGGATAAGGCTGCTATTGACAGAAGTGGTCCTGTAGCGATGGGCCTTTCTGCCATTAATACATATATGGGAATGGATGGAAAGGTATCCCAGAATCCCCGTATGCCGGACAGGTATGCTGAGTATGTGACGAATGACCAGATGGGTTTAGCAAGGCAGGACCTCGTCTTTGATGTTGGAAGACATGTGGATTCGACAGTGAGACTCTTTGAGAAATGGGGACTTCCTATATGGAAAGATGAGGCAGGGAATTTTAAAAAATCAGGTGAATGGCAGGTGATGATATCCGGCGAGAGTTACAAGATCCTTGTAGCAGAGGCAGCAAAGAACGCTATAGGTGACCTTGGTGATAAAGGCCAGATCCTTGAGAGGGTCTACATCACTCATCTTCTGAAAGATGAGAAAGAGCCTAACAGGGTATGTGGTGCAGTCGGATTTAGCGTCAGGGAAGACAAATTCTATGCCTTTAAGGCAAAGGTAGTTGTCTTAATATTGGGTGGCGCAGTCCATGTATTCAGGCCAAGGTCTCAGGGTGAAGGCTTTGGGAGATCCTGGATGCCGCCATTTTTAGGAGGAACGACTTATGCCCTCACTCTCCAGGCCGGGGGTGAGCTTACTCAGATGGATGTGACCTTTGTACCCCCGAGGTTTAAGGATTCCTATGGTCCTGTTGGCACATTCTTCCTGCTCTTTAAGACACCGGCAACAAATGCCTATGACGGGCCATACGTTGGTGCGTATGGATCCGAGACAGACAAGTGGGCACCATATGCAAAGGCAAAGCCCTGTCCAACTCCTGTCAGAAACTATGAGATGATACTCTGCGCGCAGGAAGGCAAATCACCGTTTTACATACACACACAGAGAGTGGTAGAAAGGTATCAGAAGGAGATAACAGATCCAAAGGAGCTGAAGAAGAAGATAAAGGAGTATGAGGCCGAGGCGTGGGAGGACTTCCTCGACATGACAATCGCAGGTGCTACAAACTGGGCTGCCCATAATGTCGACCCTATGGAAAAACCGATGGAGCTTCAGTTGTCAGATCCTTGCTTCATAGGTTCACATGCCGCCTCTTGTGGTGCATGGGTTTGTGGTGCTGAAGATCTTATGCCAGCAGAATACAAGGATGCATTCCCTGCCCAATACAACTGTATGACAACTCTTTTGGGTCTATTTACAGCAGGTTGCGGGGTAGGGGCATGTGCCCATAAGTTCTCAAGTGGCGCCCATGTACAGGGAAGGATTGTAGCAAAGTCAGCGGTGAGGTTTGTCAATGACCAGAAGGGCTACACACCAACTGTATCTGATGCCACAATAAATAAACTCAAGGAAATAGTATTCAAACCATTTACCCTCTATGATGAGAAGAAAGACTACACAGCGATGCCTGATGTGAATCCTTTCTATATCTCCCCGCATAGTTTCCTATTCAGGGTACAGAAGATAATGGGAGAATACGCAGGTGGATGGGAGACACTGTATGGTACATCTGACAAGATGCTGGAGGTTGGCCTCTGGAAGTTAGCATTCTGCGGAGAGGATGCAGAGAAGATTGGTGCCAAGAACCTTCATGAGCTACTGAGGGCATGGGAGGCAATACACAGATATTGGGTTGCCGAGGCATGTGTAAGGACAAGGCTGGCGAGGAAAGAGTCAAGATGGCCTGGCTATTACTTTAAACACGATTACTTGAAACTGGACGAGAGTCAGAAGCACTTTCTAAATGTGAAATATGATGTGGATAAGAAGGAATGGACGGTATTCGAAAGGCCAATGATTCCTATCGTTTAAGCTAATAGTCCTGAGAGATATTTAGTTTTGGGGCGACCTTTCAGGTCGCCCC
>JAGVMY010000092.1 GCA_020053565.1 Thermodesulfovibrionales bacterium | reverse complement strand
TTTTGAAATGAAGATTATCGATATCCATACCCATGGCATCGGCGGTTATGATACAAAGACAACAAACGAAGAACACATTCTGAAGATAGCTGAAATACACGGCTCCAGCGGAGTTTCAGAAATCATTCCAACCATATATCCTGACACCATAAAGGTAATGAGGGAGAATATGGCCTCTGTAAAGAAAACAATGGAAAAACAAAAAGACCGTGATGAGTTATCCGTGATGAGTGATGAGTATAAGAAAATTTCCCATAACTCATCACCCATTACCCATTACCCTTCACGAATAATCGGTATGCATCTTGAAGGTCCATTTCTCAATCCGGCAAAATGCGGCGCTCTCAATGCAATGACATTCATCGAACCAACAGAATACAATCTTAAAGAACTTATCGAAGGCTTTGAAAATATGGTAAAGATAATTACCATTGCACCTGAAATAAACGGCGCAACAAGGCTTATCAGGAAGATATCAGAAATGGGAATTATTGTGAGCATGGGTCATTCAGATGCAACCTATGCTGAGGCAAAGGCTGGTGTTCAGGCAGGTGCAAAAGGCATCACACACATATTCAATGCAATGCGTGGTTTTCATCATAGAGAATCTGGAATCGTCGGCTTCGGCCTCTTGAATCAGGATATCTACGTCGAGGTTATTGCAGACCCATATCATCTTCATCCAATAACCCTCGAATTGATATTTAAAACAAAAAACCACAACAGAATTATAATAGTCTCAGATTCAGTAAAAGAAACAAAAGCTCATTCACCTTCCCCTTCGCCCCCTCCCCTCGAAGGAGGCGGATGGGAGAAGGTTGGGGCTGTCTCCAATACCCATGGAAAACTCTTAGGCGGCTGTATGACCATTGTTGAATCCTCAAAGAGGCTCACTGAAATGGGTTTTGATGAAAGTGTTATTATGAAGTGTGTTACAGAAAATCCTGAAAGGTATTTACAGGTAACTCCCTGATCTCATTTTATCAACTCTTTATTCATGGTTTTAATTTTCTTTTTTCTGTCCTCTTTTCAAAAACTTCTTATACGTGGAGATTTCTTCTTCAAAATTATCACTCAGGATATTTTTGCCTATAGTGTGAGCTATTTCTTCAAGACTCCAGAACCTGACCTCATCTATTTCTTCCTCATTAAAAAATATTTCGCCATCATGGAGGTATGAATAAGTATAGACGAGCTCAGTCTCATAGGGGTTTGAATGAATATAGGAATAAAGAAACCCTGGTTGACACATTGTTATTCCAAGTTCTTCGTTCATCTCACGCTTCACTGCATCAAGGAGTCTTTCGCCAGGGTTGATATGACCACCTACTGAAGTGTCCCACTTTCCTGGTGCAACATCCTTATTCATTGAGCGTTTCTGAAGTAAAAGTTCTCCCTTACTATTGAATATAAGGACATGAACAACTCTATGAATTAAAGATGGATTACCATGTATTGTAGACCTCGGGAGGATACCGATGACTTCACCTTTATCATTTACTACCTCTAAGGATTCTTCTTGATTATCCATTGGGCTTTTATTAATCATCTGTTCTTATTTATTTGATTTCTGGTGAGGCATTCGGATCAAAAGGCATAAGAATTCATCAACTCAATTGCAGTATAATAGTTACAGTTATGAGTTAGTTCAATAACAATACACTAGAAATAGTTAAAAATCGGGAAATTGCAAAAACCTTTACTATGAATCTTCTTACAGCATACAGCATAACATTTATTGCGAGTTTCTGTACCTTAGTCATTGAGATTGTCGCTGGTCGCATCCTCGCACCATTTGTAGGTGTTTCTCTTTATACATGGACGAGCATTATAGGCGTTGTCCTCACAGGAATTAGTATAGGTGCATATTTAGGAGGAAAACTGGCAGATAGATTCCCTAAGAGAAAGACTTTGGGATGGCTATTGCTCCTCGCAGGAGTGGCTGCGTTTTCAATTGCACCGCTCACAAATGTGATTGCACTATACCCCTTTTCTGTAGCACTAATGTGGCGTATACTTTTCGTCACGACTCTCGTATTTTTTATCCCAAGTTTTCTCCTCGGAACCATCTCACCTGTTGTGGTGAAACTTGCAATTCAGAACTTAGACAGGGTAGGAAATGTTGTGGGGAAAATATATGCATTCTCAACATTGGGTTCAATCCTTGGAACTTTTGCAACGGGGTTTTTTCTCATCTCGTGGATAGGGACAAGAAATATCATATTACTAATGGGTGCGATTTTAATCTTGACTGCAGTTTTTTTGGGCTCATTATTCAAGACAAAAAAACCCGCAGTTGCATTCCTTTTATTTCCTTCCCTTCTTCTCTATGGTGTATATGACTCAGCATTTAAACCTCCTGACACCTATGCCTACTTTTATAAAGAAAGTGATTATTACACAATAAAACTCACTAAATTGTTGAGTTCAGATGAAGAAACATGGCTTGAGGCACTGGTACTGGACCATCTTCTCCAATCATATGTGGATACTGAAAACCCGCTCCACCTCGAGTATGGATATGAAAAAATATATTCTGAAGTTTTCAAGTGGAGGTTCAAAAAAAATGCAGGGTTTAGAAGTTTGACCATCGGCGGCGGTGGATACACTTTCCCACGCTATATGGAGGTTCTCTATCCAAATGCACATATTGAAGTTGTAGAGATAGATCCAGATGTAACAAGAGTTGCATATAAATATCTTGGGCTCCCTAAAAATACAAGAATTCTTACCTATAATACAGATGGTCGCTGGTTTGTGATAAATTGTAAGGCAAGATATGATGTCATCTTTATTGATGCATTTAATGATCTTTCAATACCATACCATCTTATCACAAAGGAATTTTCCCA
>JAGVMY010000069.1 GCA_020053565.1 Thermodesulfovibrionales bacterium | reverse complement strand
TCGACAATCTCTTTTTCTTTCAATGTTCCCTCCTCTGTTTGAAAAATATCATATTTTTAAAACAAAAACAATCCTAAACATGCCTATTCCCCTGTTATTTGCTCTGATAGTTTGTATGAATTCTCTATACAGTCATTCACACCAATCCCGCGATAAGAGTTGCCGGTGAGATAAAGTCCTGTGTGCCTTCCTGCGATTCCTTCAATTGTTTCAAGCCGTTTCAGATGCCCTACGGAATATTGCGGTATGCCCTTTTCATGTCTATATACCTTTACAAAATCTGGCTGTACCTTTATGCCCATAATACTCTTCAGTTCATCCATAACTATGGTTATCAATCTGTTTTCATCCTGCATTGCAAGTTCTGATGCTCGTGCGCCTCCCATCATACTCCTGAAAAGCACATAACCCTCTGGAACCCTGTTAGGGAATATGCTCGAATCCCATAGTGTCCCAAGTATTTTTCTCCCTTCTCTGTAAGGTACAAGAAAACCAAACCCATCAGGTTGTGTTATCTTCTCCTTTCTAAACCCGAGACATACAACAGAAATCGAAGGATAGAAAATACCACTAAGGGCTAAAGATAGGTTCTTATCAAAGTTCTTCACAATCTCTGACGCTGCATGGGCAGGTGTTGCAATCACAACTGCCTCTGCCTCAATTTTTGAATTATCAGAGAGATACACAAGATAGTTGTTGGCCTTTCTGTCAATCGAGATTACTCTACTGCTCGTCCTAAGCCTTTCCACCAGATAATTTCTCAGAGTAGCAATCATCACTTCCATTCCGTCATAAAATGAAGTGAGAACACCGCCAGGACCCGGCCCCACTTTTTCCCCGGTTTTCTTTGCTTCTTTCTGAAGTTTCAGCATTGCCTTTATGAGGCTGCCGTATTTCTTTTCGAGCTCATATATTCTCGGGAAACAACTCCTGAGGCTCATGCTTTCTGGATCACCTGCAAATACGCCTGATGCCATCGGGTCAATGAGTTTTTCATATGCCTCTCGGCCAAGTCTCCGTCTTGCAAAATTTGCAAGCGTCTCATCATCTTCTTTACCCTCTGGCACAAAGATTTCGTATATAATCCTCAATCTGCCATAAAGGCTCAGAAGATTCGAAGAAAAGAATGAGACAGGTGATTCAGGGAAGAGATGGAGTTTCCTGTCAGAAAATATATACCTTTTTCTTGCTGTATCATTGCTTCTCAGCGGAGCGAGCCTAAGTTTTGCAGTAAGTTCAAGGGTCCTCGGTCTGTTATCTAAGAAACCATTTACACCACTTTCGCACAGAAAACCGTCTACCCTGTCAGTCCATATCTTGCCCCCTGCTCTTTTTTCAGACTCAAGGACGATAATATCTAAAGTGGGATCTCTCTCAAGGAGAAAGTACGCTAAAGAAAGGCCGGAAATTCCGCCGCCGATAATAATCAGCCTCATTCTATATCCTGCTTAATTCAAAAGCCTGAACTCTTATACCCATTTTATCTCCTTAACACTCTCTATCACTATGTCCTTCAATGCCTCAATAAATAGCGGATGTGTATTCAAAGACTCTACTCTTTTAAGTGTTATCCCCTTCTTTTGGGCCATATCTTTATATAATATATCTATCTCGTACAGTGTCTCAATATGGTCTGAAACAAAACTTATCGGAACTACAAGCATATTCCTGTATCCCCACTCAGCAAACTTCTCAAGCATTTCTTCTGTTGAAGGTTCAAGCCATTTCACAGGACCACTTTTGCTCTGATACGACAGATGCCATTCGATATTCATTATTTTTACGATCTTTTTTATTGTCTCCTGTATCTGGTATACATAAGGGTCTCCTTCAGCTATAAAGCTCTCCGGCAGGCTATGGGCACTGAAGAGCACATGGACACCCCCCCACCCATCCCTCCCCCTCTGAGGGGGGAGGGTAAGGGAGGGGGTGAATGACTCAAGTCCTTTTTCAATTAAATCCACAAGCGCATCTATATATAACGGATGGTCAAACCACGATGAGATACAGAAAATTTCTACAGGATAACGTGACACAACTTCTTTGAATTGCGAAAGTACAGAGCCTGTTGTTGTACGTGAATAATGAGGATACAGGCTTAAGACAATAAGTTTTCTTATCCCATCATTATAGATCTCTGGAACCACTTCTTCTACAAAAGGATGCCAGTATCGCATCCCTACATAAACCTTAATCCCACCTCGCCCCCCTTTACTAAAGGGGGGGTGGGGGGATTGTAATAGCAGTGATGAGTTAAGTAACTCTTCGAGGGCTTTTGCCTGTTCAGTCGTAATATCAAGTATTGGAGACTTCCCTCCTATCAGGTTATATATTTTTTTTGTACTTTGTGCGCGAATACCTGATATCAACCATGCAATAGGCTTTTGAAGAAACGAAGGGCCAAGTTTAATAATACTCCTGTCAGAAAAAAGATTATAGAGGAAGGGCCTCACTGCCTGAAGGGAATCAGGTCCACCAAGGTTTAAGAGTAATACGCCTATGGTATTTTTTTCAGTTTCACCCAAATCCTTAATCCTGATTCTTTATAGTTAAAAATATTTTAGGCTATATCTTTATTGAATAAGTATACCACATTGTGCCCCTGTATCAGAAACGTCTTATTCGAGACTAACTATGACTCAATCTATGGACTGCCTCGACTAATGCAATAACGTTTTTCACAGGTGTTTCAGGAAGCACTCCATGTCCCAGATTAAAGACGTGGCCTCTTGTAACCTCTCCTTTCCATAATATGTCTTTAACCCTCTCTTCAATATTTTCCTCTGAAAGAAAAAGTGCACAGGGGTCAAGATTTCCCTGGACAACAACTTTCTTCCCGAGTTTTTTTATTGCATCAGCTATATCAATCCTCCAGTCAATTCCAACTACATCTGCACCCGATTTCTTGACCTCGTGAAGAATTCCTGCACAATTATTTACAAAATAGATTACCGGGAGCCCTTCTCTCTTCAATTCAGAAATTATTTTCTTCACATAAGGAAGTGCGAAATTTATATAATCAATGGGCGAAAGCATCCCTGCCCATGTGTCAAAGATTTGTAATGCCTGAGCACCTGCCTTTACCTGAGCAGAGAGGTATAAAATAAGAGTTGCAGTCAATTTCTCCATGAGATAATCAAATAGTCTTTTGTTCTGGAACATCATCTTTTTTGTCTGGAGAAAATGTCTTGAGCCTCCACCTTCAATCATGTATGTTGCAAGTGTAAATGGTGCACCTGAAAACCCTATAAGAGGTACTTTATTTTTAAGCTTTTCTCTCAGAATCTTTATCAACTCAAGAATAAAGGGCATGTCAACTTCCGCATCTGGAATAATCAACCTGTCAACAGCAGATTTATTTCTTATGGGCTCACTAAGTACAGGGCCATCTTTATCTGAAAACACAAGTTGCATACCCATTGCTTCAACAGGAATGAGAATGTCTGAAAATAGTATTGCTGCATCAACTCCAAGGATATCAACAGGTTGAATTGTGACCTCTGCGGCAAGTTCAGGTGTCTTACAAAGTGCAAGAAAGTCAATGTTTGCACGTACTGCCTGATATTGAGGAAGGTATCTTCCTGCCTGACGCATGAGCCATACCGGTGTGTACTCAACTTTCTCCCCTCTACATGCCCTTAGAAAAATATCGTTCATAATACCCCCCTAGTTTAAATTTCTAATTTCTAATTTCTTTTTTCTTAGCTTCAAAGGCATATATCCACAGAACGGTTCTTCCTCAAGATAATCACCATACTGTGCGTACGCTCTTGCACGGCATCCCCCGCAGACAGTTATGTACTCGCAGGAACCACATTTTCCTTTATAGGATTTAAAGTCACGGAGTTCTTTAAAAAGCTCTGAGTTTTCCCATATCTCTCTCAATGATTTTCCCTTAAGATTTCCTGCAGGTTTTGGAAAGTAGCTACATGGAAGCACGTTGCCATCAACATCTATGAGACAAATAAGTTGCCCTGCGATACAGCCTTTTGCACCACCTGTCGAGAATTTCAGCGTCCTTCTCTCAAGTTTAACTCCCTCCTCTTTTGACTTTTGCAGGACTACCCTGTAGTAATGTGGTGCACACGTTGGCCGTACAAGTATATCTTTCTCATCTTTTTCCATCTGATAATGCCACTCGAGGATTTCTTCATAATCTTCCTTCGAAATCAACTCATTCATTATCTCCTCACCCCTGCCGGTCGGAACTATCATGAACATATACCATGCAGATGCTCCGAGCTCTTTCGTAAGTCTATATACTTTAGGAATCTCTTCCTGATTTCTCTTTGTAAAGGATGAATTAATGATGAATTCAATGCCATGATTTTTAAAATATCTTGCTGCACGTATACTTCCATCAAAGGCGCCTTTTTGATTTCTGAAATCGTCATGCACATCTTCTGTTGAGCCATCAAGACTCAGTGATACGATCTTTATTCCTGATGTTTTTATCTTTTCACAGATATCATCAGTAACAAGAGTACCATTCGTCGCAAGGCACATCCTGAATCCTTTATCTGTACCGTATTGTGCAATATTAAATATATCTTTTCTGAGAAGTGGCTCGCCCCCGGAAAGAACTACGACAGGGTTTACATAACTTGCAATGTCATCAATGATTCTGAACGCTTCTTCTGTGGAAAAATCAGGATGGTCTTTTACTTCTAATTCGGATGAAGAACGGCAGTGAATACACCGGAGATTGCATCTCCTCGTCATTTCCCATGCAATCCATTTAGGCACAAATTCCATCTCTATCCTTTCACTACTATCTCTATACCGATTAAAATAATGTCCCAATATATATCTGGATTGTGAAACAAATACTTTTCATACCTTAGTGTACATTATTCATAAACTCAGAAGAATTGGTCAAATACATTTTTGAACACTATCTGCACTATTCGGGTTTATTCTTCTCTGTTCACCTATAACTGTGTTTATTGTATTCTCGCTTCTATCAACCTTTTATTATCATCACTGACGTGAAGGGACAGAAATACCCGTTCTTTTATCGCATTAAGCATGGTCTGAAATGTTGATGAATCGAGTGCAGAAATTGCAACCGCACTGTACCGGAAGGCAAGATTCTGTGACTCTTCATTAGTTAATTTGTCTATCTTGTTAAAAACGAGAAGCTTCTTTTTCTCAGACAGATGAAGTTCTTCGAGTATCTTCTCCACAGATTCTATCTGCTGTTCAAAACGAGGTGTTGATACATCAACAAGATGGAGTAATAAATCTGCATCTTCCAGTTCCTCAAGTGTTGCCCTGAAAGCTGCCATAAGGTCTTTAGGGAGATTTCTTATGAAACCAACAGTATCTGTGACAACAACATCCCTCTCTCGAGGAAACCTCAAACGTCTGCTCGCAGTGTCAAGGGTTGCAAACACTTTGTCCTCAACAAATACAGAGCTTTTTGTAAGAGCATTAAGAAGTGTTGATTTCCCTGCATTGGTATAACCAATAATTGAAACAATCGGAATTTGTTGCTGCTGGCGTTTATGTCTCCTCTGTCGTCTTGCCTCGCTAAGGGATTTAAGTTCCTTTTCGAGAAGGTGTATCCTGTCACGCACCCGTCTTCTGTCTATCTCGAGTTTCATCTCTCCAGGTCCTCTTCCACCTATCCCACCCATTAAACGGGACATGGCAGTTCCTTTTCCTGTGAGCCTTGGAAGTCTGTATTTGAGCTGTGCGAGTTCAACCTGTACTTTACCATCCCTGCTATGTGCGCGCCGGGCAAATATATCAAGGATAAGCTGCGTGCGGTCTATCACCTTGAGTTCAGTAGTCTCGGCTATTGCCTTTATCTGCGATGGACTGAGATCCTGATCAAATATCAGAAGTGTTGCACCCATATTCATGGCATTAATCACAAGCTCTTTAAGCTTGCCTTCACCCATCAGATATTTCGGGTTAATTTCATTGAGCCTTTGTATAACGCTGTCAAGGACATGTACATTACTTGATCGGGCAAGCTCCTTCAGCTCTTCTATTGAGTCCTCTTGCTCGTATTTTGGTCTTGTAGAAACACTTACCAATATCACCCTTTCCCGCATATCTCTCTGGTCAAAGGTGATCGCCCTTTCCATCTCTTCTTCAAGAGATTCTATAAAAGTATCAAAATCCAGTTTAAGTGCATAGAAATTATCCGGAGGTAAAACCTCTATTACTTTTTCCGAGCCCTTCGGCATGAGATGTGCCACATAGATTATTCCTGGCAATCCATCTTTTGCACTTATTGCAGCAATCAGGTCAAACCTTAATAAGGCGAGGTCTGTAAAGTCATCCTTATTAAGAGACTCTTCTTTCAGGTGGGTATGCACAAGTCTGAGTCCTCTTAATGCCCTTCTCCCTACAGGATACTCCTCAAGAGGGGGAACAATGATTCCCTTTGCATTTCCAACAATTACATGGGTAATAGCGCCGTCTCTATCAATGAGTAACCCTATCTGACGGCCTATTTCAGAAGAAAGTTCTGTAAGATATTTTGCGAGCTCAGGGGTAACGATCTCACGGTGTACCTTTCTCCGATAAATTCTCTCAAGCGCGTTAAGGTAGCTGGTTTTAAGACCTGATAGATTTCCGTAAAGTGCTGGTATTTATACCCCCTGATTACTTATTATTATAGCATAAAAAGGAGTTCCTTATGAAAATTATCTCTGAAAAAACCATCAGTGGAAAGACCCTGCAGCTTGTGCAAGGGGATCTTACAGAAAGAGATGTAGATGCAATAGTAAATGCAGCTAATTCATACCTTCAGCATGGTGGTGGAGTCGCAGGGGCAATTGTAAGAAAAGGCGGACAGGTTATACAGGAAGAAAGCAACAAAATTGGCTTTGTCCCTGTAGGTGATGCTGCCATTACTGGAGCAGGCAAGCTTCCCTGTAAGTATGTAATCCATGCAGTCGGCCCGAGAATGGGTGAAGGAGATGAGGACAATAAGTTAAAGAATGCGGTTCTGAACAGTTTTCGACTCGCATCAGAAAAAGGGTTAAAGAGTATCTCTCTCCCTGCAATAAGCTCGGGTATATTTGGGTTTCCAAAGGATAGATGCGCAGAGATATTGGTAAGAGAGGCATTACATTATATAGAAGAAACTCCAAAGAGCATCCTTGAGTTGATTGAATTCTGTGTCTATGATGTCCTCACAATGGAATACTTTAAAAAGGAGTTTGATAAGATCAGTTAAAAGGGATTATCTCAAGATAATAAGGTTGTGAAAGAGATATTTATGGAGATTTTTTATTGTACTGAATACTTATTTCGTAAGAGATACTTGCATGGTCAGGAGCAAGGGTTTCGCTTTTTCCGTTGCACACAAGTTTTCCTTTTGCCGACTTCTTATGGCTTTTAATCATATTATTAATTACTGACGACAGATCAAACCCACCGTTGCTGCAGCCTTTTATCATGCATTCCATAATAAAATAGGCATAATTCGTGGGGACAACATTCACAATACGTACCATGAGAACCGGATTTGCTCCTTTTTGATAGTATGTCATATGAATGACTATGCTTGAAACTTTAGGAAAGCGTTCTGAAACCAGCCCGGCAGCAACTCTTCGTTGTTTGTTCAGCTCTGCCATTTCCATATAATTTTGTCTGTGTGCCATTATTCACTTCACAATATAAAAAGTCCCCCTGCAAAGTAGGGGGACTTTTGCAGTCAATTAGAGCTTCACTACATTGATTGCCCTGGGACCTTTTGGGCCCTTTTCAGTTTCAAAGCTGACTGAATCACCCTCAGCAAGGGACTTAAATCCGTTGCCCTGGATGGAAGAATAGTGGACAAAAAAATCACTACCGTCTTCGCCTGTGATAAAGCCAAAGCCCTTAGACTCATTGAACCACTTTACTGTTCCGTTAGCCATCTCTTTTACCTCCTTACTTATAAACTAAAATTTCAGATTGAACATATGCATAATAAAAAAGGGCCGCAAAGCTAAAAGTCTTTGCGGCCCTTACAGTGACAAAAACTTCTGAAACTTCGATAAAAGATTACCATGCAGGAAAATAAAATGTCAATATTTATTTCTAAGGATTGAGCATTCTCCTTATTTTTTATGATATAATGTCAAAAAATTAAGGAGGTAACTTTGGCAAAACATGCTGGAGCATATCGAAGTGATAAACGAAGAAAAGAACTGTCCCGACTGAAAAAGCAAGAAGAAAAAAGACAGCGACGTTTGAGCAAAAAAGACAGTACCGAACAGGATAGTGAAATGACAGATTCAGAGGGCAAAGACAGGGAACAAGAAAATTAAATCGATATGAATTTGCTTTATAGTTTTATGATAAGTTTCAGTAGTATCTAAAATTATTTTTGTACAGCTCATAACTTTATACCATCTTAATTGGGAAAGGTTGTTTTTGACAGATGAGGCCTTCAATGTACTATCTCCAGTATCTTTTTCTGTACCTCTTCAGGCGTCATGATAGAACCACCAGGTCTCCCATAAAATAAAACATCAGATCTCCCATTAACTGCCAGCCTAACATCCTCCACCATCTGCCCAGCATTCATTTCTATGGTAAGAAACCGCCTATCTTCTCCTGCAAGTATGGATAGTTCTTTTTCAGGGAATGGAAAGAGTGTAATTGGTCTGAAAAGGCCGATTTTCAATCCTTCATGTCTGAGCTTCCTTACAGAAGATAGTGCAATTCTTGCTGCAATTCCAAAGGCAACAACCAAAACCTCTGATTCCTCAGTAAAATAGCCCTCAAATTTCACTTCCTTATCTTTCATCTTTCTGTATTTCTTCTGGAGTAGGTTATTTTTCATCTCGAGTTCACCCTCTCCCATATAAAGGGACTTTATTACACGAGGTTCCCTGTCTTTACATCCATCAAGTACCCAGTCTTTTTCAGGAAGTTCTGGTCTTATGTAAGGTGTTGTATAAAAAGGCTCCATCATCTGTCCGAGAATACCATCTCCGAGTATCATCACAGGATTTCTATATTCCTCTGCCTTATCAAAGGCGAGCATTGTTAGATCCCATAATTCCTGGAGGTTGTAAGGTGCATAGACAAGCAGCCTGTAGTCGCCGTGTCCCCCACCTTTGACTGCCTGAAAATAATCTGCCTGACTGCCTGAGATATTTCCGAGACCAGGTCCGCCTCTTTGAATATTCACTATCACCGCGGGGAGCTCTGAACCTGCGAGGTAGGATATACACTCCTGCTTCAGGCTTATTCCAGGACTGCTTGATGAGGTCATAGCCCTTGCACCTGCTGCAGATGCACCATAAACAATATTTATTGCAGCAAGCTCACTTTCAGCCTGAATAAAGACACCCCCTACCTCTGGCATCCTCCTCGCCATATATTCAGGTATTTCATTCTGAGGAGTTATTGGATATCCTGCATAGAAGCGACAGCATGCCTGAATTGCAGCCTCTGCAATTGTTTCATTGCCTTTCATGAGAACTTTTTTATTCATGCTCGAAAATTATACCACAAAAATCTTAATCTGTTCAGTGAGTTCACAAAAAATCACTTTTTTACCTTCTCATTTGAATTAAAATATTACAATAAAAACAACCAGGAGGTAAAACATGTCAGACAAAAGCCTTGAACAGTTAGTCATGTTAGCCGAGATGACAGCAAAAGAGGTATCAGATGGGCAATTAACCTTGATGAGATTCGAAAACGGATGGAAGGTAATGTTTGGCATTCCAATTCTTAATCTCGAGGAGAGCGAAAAGATTTTGCATTATAAAGAATTCACCACGCTCAAGGATGCTTTGCGTCATTTAGCTGGTGAGGCATGAAATTTTAGCATCCATCTTCATCCGCAAGTGTAAATTGGCTTTGAGCGTTTTTCACTATCATTTTCCCTATGCAGCAAGGAATTCCTCTCTCTTTTTCTTTTCCCACCTCAAACAGGAGTCAATCCCATTTTTAGTTGAAATTCTACAGCGGCCCCTATGCTGCATCAGGCAGCCACTGCCTCCTTTCCTTTCATCTTATTTATGTCTCTCTGT